>CANETI010000173.1 GCA_947440715.1 Planctomycetota bacterium
CTTTGTTGACGTGTTGGCCAAATCCTTCAACCATCAGCATACAGCCGATGAGAATAAGGAATGATAACGCGAGTATTTTAATGGTGGGATGACGTTCAACGAAGTCGCCAATTTTACCAGCAAATAGAATCATGACGATAATCGAAATCACCACGGCAATAATCATGACAGCAAGTTTCGCTTGGCCTTCGACCGTCAGCGCGAGCCCAGCTGATCCGGCTGCTTGAGCCGCACCAGCAACATGTGCGGCTGGGTTTACCATGCCAACGGCAGTAATGACCGAATCGAGTGAAAAGACAATGTCGATAATAATAATTTGTATGATAATCGAGCCAAAGCTCGCGTAACCACGGCCACTCGCGTGATGCTCTTCATCGAGGCCTTCTAATTTGCTATGAATTTCATGCGTTGATTTGCCGATTAAAAACAGGCCGCCCAATATGAGGATCAAATCTTTGCCGCTGATAGTGTGGCTGAATATTGAAAAGAGGGGCGCGGTTAGACTCATCACCCAGGTAATGCTGAGCAATAAACCGATGCGCGCGAACATGGCTAAAGCTAAGCCGATCAAACGGGCGCGTGGGCGTTGTTCAGGGGGTAATTTTGAGGTGAGAATTGAGAGGAATATGATGTTGTCGATGCCGAGCACGATCTCTAATCCGGTTAGCGTCGCTAACGCGATGAGATTTTCTGTGCTGCACAGGGCGATAAGAATTTCGTACATGGCCGCGGATCATTGTGGGTTTAGAGCGACGTCCAGTAGGTGGTGGGCGCTGGTCCTGGTAAACGAGCGATTACGCCCATGCTGGCGCGCCCATGCCAAAACGCGCCGACCAACCGACCGATGACCCTGCTTTTGGCAGTTTCGATCCCGCTTTACACCCGCCCATCGCGTTTAGTGATGCTGATTGGACGTGGTTTGTTGATCGTTGTACCGCACTCAACATTCCAAATGCACCAACTCATCGTTTGGCGCTTGAGGCTTTATACGGGCATTTGTTTGGCGTTAATCGCTGGCTTAATTTGACCAAATTGACCGAGCCACGTGATTATTTAAAATTACATATTCTCGACAGTATTTCGATTGTCGGCGATAGTCGTTTGCGCCATATGGCAGAAGGTACGCCTTGTGTCGACCTGGGGTCAGGCGGTGGTTATCCAGGATTGCCGTTGGCGTTGTGGTATCCACGAATTCCCTGGGTTTTGGTCGACGCACGGCAAAAAAAAGTTGAATTTTTAAAAGTCGCATGCGAGCTAACCGGTAATGAACAGGCAAGCGCCCGTCATATGCGTGGCAGTGAAGTGGTAATCAAGGCGCTTGATTTGCGTCGTCGTTGCCAATTAGTGACGTGTCGCGCGATGGGACAGGCAGCGGAAATATTAAGTGAGGCAGCGCATTTCCTACAAAAATCTGGTCATCTCATTATTTATAAAGGTCCAGCTTTTGCGGGCGAAGAAAAAGCGGCGGCAGCAAAAGCCTGTGAAAATTTGGACTTTCGTTTTATTAGTGAGCGCAAAGTCGTGCTGGAAGAAGGCGATCCAGAACGCGTCATGGTTATTTACCAACGCATTCATTGATCCGGTCATTTAACTAAGCGCGGTAACCGCTCAACCACACGTGTTCTAAGCGACCGTCTTCGACTTCGCTGACCACAATCGATTGCGCATCGCGCCAATTAATTCCCGCGAGACCACATCCTGGCCACCAACCGCCGAGTGTGTTTGGCGCACTGATTTTCTTTCCTGGTAAATCAGCCAATAATTTCGCGTCAGACGGAATTAATGCGCCACCATCTATGGTTACATCGGCATTACGATAACCGTAAAATAATTCACGACCACCACCAGGTCCGGCTTCTACAAGTCCAGCAATAAGTCCGTCACTGACGGGCCAGGGAGCACCGCTCAGTGTACTCACGACATTCCTACTCCAGGCATTGTGCCGCTCACCAGCGACAACGAGTGCTGCAGGGGCACGACCAGTGGACACCAAACTTGCGGCAAATCGCAGTGCTAATAATGGACTGGCAGCTCCATGACTGATGGTGGAAGTTGGGCCGCGTAAGTTTAGCATTTCTCCTAGTGCGGCAGCGCAAGAATTATGCACCGAAGTGGTAAAAGGCGTAGGGCTGCCACCCGTGTCGCCATAAGTCGCCAGGCTTGTAGCAAAGCGGAAAGTTGATTCGACGGCACCATAACTGGTCGCAACAATGACGGCAGTGTCGGGCAATAGTGGTGCGCCTTGTTGTTGCAGACGATCAACCGCAGCAGTGGCTAAACGCACTAAGGGATCAAGTCGCCGACGTGATCCAGTGGGCACCCAGGTTGGCCACGTATCACCATCGGTTGGATGTTCCGGTATGGCTCGGGCAAAACGACTTAGGCGCATCGCTCACCTCGACCAAATGCGAGACAGGCATTAACTCCTCCAAATGCTAAGGTGGTCGACAGAACGACGTTCGGTGTTGCGGCCCGCGTTTGCCGCAAGACTTCAATTCCGGATACGGGTGTTCCTTCGTTTGCGCCAGCGCTGGCCCATATTTTTTGATCAATTAAAGCAAGACAACACGCGACGGCTTCGACGGCGGCTGCCGCACCCATGGTGTGGCCAAAGTTGCGCTTGGTTGATGCTGTTGGAATAGCACCAAATAGACGGGATAACACGAGTGATTCGACCTGGTCATTATCGCGCGTGCCGGTACCGTGTGCGTTGACATAACCGACCTCTGCGTGGGTAATATTTCCATCGGCCAAACAATCATGAATTGCACGTTCAAGTTGATTGCCGGATGGTTCTGGGCTGGTGAGATGGAATGCGTCAGCGTATTGGCCCCAACCAAGCACGCTGGCAAGCGGAGTCGCTCCACGTCGGCGGGCATGTGCAGGATCTTCAATAATTAATGCGGCAGCACCTTCCCCTAAACTCATGCCAGCGCGTTCATTAGTCAGTGGCCGACAACCCTTGGGATCGACTAACATTAAACTGGTAAATCCAGCAAGGGTCACTCGGGTTAACGCGTCGCTACCAACGGCGATGGCTCCCGGACATGCGCCGCTGCGTACTAATTCCATGGCTTCAATAATGGCGGCGGCGGCGCTGGCGCAGGCTAAGGCGTGGGTGCTTTGTGGGCCATGGACACCCAATAAATGGGCTAACATTTGCGTCGTGCGATGTGGATGTTGACGGCGATAAATTGGCGAGACGTCGGTTTGACTGTGATTTAAAAAGAACGCTTCGCTTTCTGGCATGCCGCCGGTGCAACTACCAACGACGACACCGAAGGCAGAAGCCTGCGCGGGAGTTAATCCAGCTTGCTGAAAGGCTTCACGTGCAGCACAGAGTGCGAGGGCTTGCGTGCGACTTGGCAGTGTTGGTAGGGCGGCGGCAACCATGCCGACAGGCACGCTGCGAGCGATCGGCTGCGAAGCCAAAGGGACATTCTTTAATCCACAAAGTCCAGCTTCTAGTGCGTGGCGTTGTGCTGCGAGCCCACGACCTGCGGCACTGACACATCCCATTCCGGTAATGGCGAGTGGCATGCCGGGCATACGAGGCAACGTGGACGGTTCGGACATGGCGCACGGATTGTGGTGCAAGCGTAGGGGGCTCAAGGTGCTAACCCGTGAAAGTTGCGTACGAACTAATTAATTGGTCACCGCAGCAACCATTGCGGCAATGCGGTCAATTGCCGGTATCACCAATCGTTGTTGCTGAGCGGCATCCAATAATGGTTGGATGACCCATGGTAATTCACCAGCGTCGGCAACCACGGAGGGGTGGTGATCGCCAAGCTGAGCAAAAAAAATGCTCGCACGATCAACTAAGTCGTCATGACAGAAAATTCCGTTCGCGTGTGCGATACGAACGCCTTCAGCCGTGGCATCCATGGTTAATTGCCGCAATGCGGGGTCTTGCCACACGCCAGCCATGGTGAGTCCGGTGCTTAAACACAAGGGACCAACGGTGGCGTTGAAAATGACTTTTTCCCATTGAGCACTGCGGACGTCGTCGACTTCTTCGACTAAAATGCCAGCATTTCGCCACGCAGTGAGCGTTGGTTGCCATCGCGTCGCAAGTCGCCCAACAACTACACGAGGTCGTGGACCAGTCGTGTGCAGCACGCCATCATCAAGATCGATAGCAAAGAAACACACCGCAACTGCGCGCGGCTGTCCGAGGCCATTTTGGGCGGCGAGTGCATCGGCTGGCATGGAGCGCCAATCGGTTTGATGAACTCGGCAAGTAATTAAGGTCGGCAAATGCGCAGCAGCCTTCTCAACGATTTGTGGCGACCACGTTTGAATTCCGGTGGCAAGGCGAACGCAATGTGCGCGAACGGTACCACGTGGGCCCACCATGACCTGGGGACTGCCCGCAGCAGCACCGAGATAACTACCGACTAAACCAGGGCCAACGACTACACAGGTCATGAGTTTAACAGGCTGTAACTTTTTGTAGTTGGCGCAATTGCTTTACATAGGATTCTGAGACGGTGGGTCGGTCAGCCTTGCTCGTGCGAAGGAATGGCCTTGTCCTGCTCGCCGCAGGCCTACAAGGCCGTGCATGCCAGATACAACAGATGCTCTGCCCGCGATCCCACCTGCTTCCATTCCGCCGTTGCAGGTAGGAAAATATACGTTTAAGAGCCGATTATTGGTTGGCACTGGCAAATATCCCAGCATGGAATCCATGCAATTTTCGCTGAAAGAGTCCGGCTGTGATGTGGTGACCGTCGCCGTTCGACGTGCGCAATTAGGTGAACGCGGCACAGGAAAAAGTCTGCTGGATTGGATTGGGCCACAATATCAATTACTGCCGAACACCGCTGGTTGTTTTACTGCGGAAGACGCTTTGCGTACCGCGCGACTTGGACGTGAGCTGGGTATTAGTGACATGATTAAATTAGAAGTATTAGCAGATCAACAAACATTATTGCCACATCCGGTGCAAACATTGGAAGCGACACGTATTTTAGCAGCCGAAGGCTTTACGGTTTTGGTTTACACCAGCGATGACCCCGTTTTAGCAAAAGAGCTGGAATCTGCCGGTGCCGCAGCCGTTATGCCAGCTGGTGCTCCGATTGGTTCAGGACTGGGTGTCCTTAATCGAAACAGTATGGAAATAATACTCGAACGTGCGACGGTCCCCATTATTATTGACGCAGGTGTTGGTACGGCATCCGATGTGGCAATTGCGATGGAATTAGGCGCGTCTGGAGTTTTGCTCAATACGGGAATTGCTGGAGCTGCAGACCCGGTGCGTATGGCTCGAGCGATGCGTCACGCTTTGGAAGCGGGTTATTGGGCAGCTGGTGCAGGTCGCATCGCTAAGCGGCGTTATGCGAATGCGAGTTCACCTGTGAGCGGATTAATAAACGCTACGGGCCACCAAGGTGGAGTGCCTGGGGAATAGTAAGTCGGCTGATTACTTAATGTGACCGGACAGACGTAAAGCGGTGACGACCTCAGCAACGGCGGTTGAACGATTGAGCGCGTAGAGGTGTAAGCCAGGCGCGCCCGCTGCGAGCAACGCTTTGCAAAATTGAACGGTATAGGCGATGCCAACCCGTCGGGCAGCGACCGGATCATGGGCGACCGGAGCCATAACAGCGCGTAAGCGTTCGGGAATGGTTGCACCACACGTGAGGCAAAAACGCTCTAAGGCAGCAAAGTTCGTAATCGGCAAGATCCCAGGAATAATGCGGGGTGTGTAGCCTAGGCGTGGAGTAAGATGTTCTATTAGTTCGCGGTAAGGCTCTACCGTGAAAAAGCATTGGGTGATGGCCGCGCTTGCACCAGCAACCAACTTACGTTCCAAATTCGCCCAATCCGCCTCGCGGCTGACGGCATCTGGATGTTTTTCGGGGAAAGCAGCACACGTGATAGCAA
>CANETI010000174.1 GCA_947440715.1 Planctomycetota bacterium
CCAGCACCAAGACCAATAATTCATTCCAGGGCACTGTTATCTGCAGCCCTAAAATCATTTGCAAAACGACATAGGCATGAACGACACCAAAGGCCATGCCGCAAAGCCCCGCGATACCAGCGAGGCACGCAAACTCTGCGGTTATTGAACTGAACAGCACCACCGGTTTTGCGCCCAGCACTGCCAACAGCGCGGCATCGCTGCGCCTGGCACGAGCCGTGCCAATACCAATGCCGATTAATACTAAAATTCCAGCAGCCAAACAGAACCAACCTAAAAAGTTAACGGCCAAACTAATGCGATCCAACATCTCATGTAATTTCCCTCCGATCTCTGCCACATCAAATGCTGTGACGCCGGGAAATTGAACCGCCATAACGCCAATCAATCGCTGTTGATCCACTGGTGCCAAAACGGGAATGGATGCAACCCAATTTCCCGGAGCCTCGTTTAATACGTGCGGACTGAGCAATATAAAAAAGTTCGGCTGCAAATTTGCCCAACGCACGCGACGAATACTGGTGACCTTTGCGAGGATCGGAACGCCCTGAACGTCAAGCGATAATAGGTCGCCTAATTTCGCACCGATATTACCCGCAAATCGTTGTTCGAGCGATGCCTCAATGCGCTCTGGATCATCTTTCATATACACTCCGGCCACAATCTCTTCGTCTGGTCCCAAATTCGTTCGCCAACTCAGACGTTGTTCACGACCACGCATAAAACGACGAGCATCACCTTCACGTGTTGCGCTGTCTTTTTTCGACGATTCTTTGCCGTTAATCGCCCGCAAACGACCTAACACAATTGGGCTGAGCGATGCCTCAACATGAAATTCATTTTTCGCCCATTCCCGAAATTGTTCAACCTCGTCCGCGGCAATATCAATACAAAATGTTCCTGGCCGTTGTGACTGACCACCCTGCAAATCCAGCGATAAACTGGTGCGATACGTCGCCATCGTTGCCATCAATTGCGCCGCGGCGGCAATAGCGATAACGGCTGCTAAAGGGCGAAATCCTGGTCGAGTTAAATTCCGTACACCATGTCGCAAACCGACAGCCCATCTCCCACGCCACGGAGCCATAAGCATGTTGGGTAAGCGCAATAATGGCCACCCAAATACCGCCGTTAACAACGCCCCGCCGACCAATACCCCAATAACTGCAGGTCCAGTAATCCATGAACGGGCTTCATAGGCGGCAATGATCGCAATGACGACGAGCAAACACAAACTCGTTAGCACCACGCGCCAACGACCACTGGTCGAACTACGATCACCACGTGCCACTGCTGCCGGTTGTAAACCATGGACTTCGCACACCGCAATTGCCGCAAATCCCGCAGCCACCAATCCCCCCAACAACACGCCCCAGGCCATCACCGCGACATCAATACCGTAACCACCTTTAACTGGTAAATGTCCCTGTCCCACATAAAGCAAACCATTTTGCAATAATACTCCCAACACCGCTCCCAATACACCGCCGATCACACCCAATAACGTACTCTGCATCAAGAACATCCACGCCACCCACGATGGCGTAGCGCCCAACATAGTAAGCGTGGCAATCGTATCACGCTGTTCGGCCACATATCCACGCACTAAACTCGCCACGCCGATACCACCTAATAACACCGCAGCTAAGGCGACGAGGCGTAAAAAATCTCCGATACGATCAAATGCTCGCTCGATCGTTTCACTCGCTTGTGACGCCGTTCGTACACCAATGCCTTTTTCGTTGTCGACACGCCCACCGAAACTGCTGTTCATACGCTCCGGTAAATCCCAGCGTTTGCGCAATGACGCTGCCACATCAGCCACCACCTCCGGCGGTAACGCAATTAATTCAGCATAGCGCAAGCGGGCACCAAAACCGTCAAGACCCGTTGCTGCCAAGCGCGACTGCGCCATCAAAACGCGTGGACCCAAGGTAAAGGGATTTAAACCCATGCCTGGTTCTTCAATAATAACACCAGCAATGCGAAATGATTGCGTCCCTAAACGCAACGAACCACCAACCGCTAATTGCAAATGAGTTAATAATTCACCCTGCACAAAAACGACGGGCTCACTAGCAAACAATTCATTAAGCGAACCGCTGGATAAATGCACCGCTCCATAGAGTGGATACCCAGGATTAACGGCGCGTACTTCAACCGTGCGTGCACGACCATCAGCACCTCCAATGGCCATCGTGGTAAAACGCACTTGCGTCACGCGCTGGGCCGAGGCAGGTAATTCCTCCACCAAAGCAGCTTCTTGTTCTTCGGTTAGCGCCTGATTCGCAGCTATTTCAATATCCGCGCCCAACAGTGGACGTGCTTCCGCCGTCAATGTTCGATCTAAAGCGGCACTAAACGAGCCCACGCACACGCGAGCGGCGATACCCAAGGCGATGCAAATTATTAATAAATATAAACGAGCCGATTGGCCACGGCTCATACGCCAAGCTAATGTTAACATTATGAACACCGCTGTAACATAACAGACTGCCATTTGTTCTTCATTTTTTTCATGCTGAAGCCAGCGTGGTATTAACATCGCTCGCGACACGGCCATCGTGCAAGGTAAGGCAACGCTCAGCGCGCGCTGCCAACAACGCATCATGCGTTACCAACACTACCGTGGTGCGCTGTTCAGCAGCGACGGAAAATAGTAAGTCAGCCATCGCCGTTCCGGTGCGACTATCCAAATTACCCGTTGGTTCATCGGCAAATAACACTGCAGGGGCCGGAGCCATCGCACGAGCCAAAGCCACACGCTGCTGTTCACCGCCAGATAAACGGCTGGGCACATGATCACAGCGATTACCCAAACCAACGCGTTCCAACCACTGCCGAGCTACCACCATCGGCTGTGCATGACCAGCTAATTCCAATGGTACAGCAACATTTTCGACCGCGGTCAAGGTGGGCAATAAGCGAAACGATTGAAAAACGAAACCCATCCGCTGACCACGAATTGATGCCAAACGACTGGTCGATAGCGTACTCAAATCATGCCCATCAATGACGATGCGTCCCTGGCTTGGCACATCAAGACCAGCCATTAATCCTAGTAAGGTTGATTTTCCGCTACCGGATGGACCAACAATGGCGATGCGGGCACCGGCTTCTAAATCAAATGACACGTTCGCCAATACCGTCAAGGTATCCTGACCAACTATAAACTGTTTACTCACATCCTGTACCGAAACGATGGCCTTGGCTGATGAGCGAACGGGTGAATTCATATGTTCCGCCTTATTATTTAACAATTAACGGTTTCAAAAAAGCATAAACCCGAGTGGCCATTTGTTGTTGGCCTTCGGCGGTTGGATGAATGCCATCAGCTTGATTCAGTACTGGAACTCCACCGACGCCCTCTAATAAAAACGGCATCAGAGGAACTTGGTGCTGTTGTGCCACCCCAGGAAATACTGCGGCAAAGGCCAAACGATAATCTTCACCGTAATTAGTCGGAATTTGGATCCCAGACATAAACACCGTAGTTCCCGCAGCGCGGCATTTTTCAATAATGGAGGTCAGATTACTGCTTAAGGCTTCTACTGACTGGCCGCGCAATCCATCATTTGCGCCCAAGGCAATAAAAAGCACCTCCGGCTTCGCCTTTAATATCCAATTTAATCGCCGTAATCCTGCGGCAGAAGTATCACCGCTCACCCCAGCGTTGGTCACGCGCCAATCTAGGCCATCGGCACGCGCCAATGACTCTACCAAAGCGGGATAGGCTTGATCTTCCTCTAAACCCTTACCCGCAGTCAAACTATCACCTAAACAAACAATAGTCGCCGCTGACAGCATCGGCAGGCAACACCACAACAGCAGGATTTGCATCATAACGCTTCGCATATCCCTAATGTGTCGCTGCTTATCTCCTGCCAACCCACGAAACTTGCAAACTTCGGCAACACGACTGAACAGCTCAGCTGCGCCGCAAACTAGAAGAGCCTTTTCGTCGGCTTTACGCACAGATCTCGCTGATCATTTTTAGGCAATTCCAAGCATATCTCATCCACGTTGCTGACCGGCTCAGCAGAAACGAGGTCGATCATCGACTTATATCAACATCCCCGCAATTTGATTTTTCCGACCTTGCCGAAGGATCCAACACGATGACTATCCGGTTTGTCCAATGGTGACGAAAACAAGCGCGACAAAAGTATGCTACGAATGCGCCGCCGAAGCCGAGTTACTTTTTAGTTCGCTAATCAGATTAATCTTATTGGCCGCGTTATGCGCGGCCACCTTATAACACTCTGCCAAGGTGGGGTAATTAAAGACGGTGGTCAGAAAATAATCCAATCCTCCACCCAGTCCAATAACCGCCTGCCCTACATGAATCAATTCCGTGGCACCTGAGCCAATACAATGAACACCTAATAAGCGTCGATCACGACGGTCGAACAACATTTTGAACATGCCAGAATCATCGCCTAGAATATGTCCGCGTGAAATTTCGTTATAGCGAGCGGCACCACTCTCGTAGGGAATCTTGGCTTTGGTGAGTTCTTCTTCCGTAGCGCCAACCGTCGATATTTCTGGAATAGCATAAATTCCGATGGGAAAATTCTTGCCCATGGGTTCCGCTTTAACTCCAAACATATGACAGGCAGCTAAACGACCCTGTTCACTTGACGTTGCCGCCAAGGCCGGAAAACCAATCACATCCCCTGCCGCGTAGATGCTGGGCACGATGGTGCGGTAGGTAGCATCGACGGTAATTCTCCCACGTTCATCACAATTTAAACCGGCAGCGGCTAAGTTAAGATCATCTGTAGCACCGACGCGTCCGGCGGCATACAAGACCACCTCGGCAGCAAGATGCTTGCCAGATTCGAGCACAATGAGACCTTGGCGTTGGCGACCTTCAATAATTTCAATACGCTCAACCGTTTCTCCACCGCGAAAAATTACGTTTTTCTTACGCATTTGATGAATCAGTTCATCGACAATTTCATGATCAAGAAATTCCAATGGGCGTGGGCGCTTATCAATGATGGTCACATCGACGCCGAGCGCCGCAAACATGCTAGCGTACTCAATCCCGATGACGCCAGCCCCAACCACTGCCATGGTTCTAGGCAGGCTACGTAATCCCAGCAAGCCATCCGAAGTCATCAGCGTCACGCCATCAGATTTCAGCCCAGGCGGATCGCTGGGGCGCGTGCCGACGGCTAACAGTAGGTGCTCTGCGCGAATTTTCACTTCGCCAGACTGCTGTTCAATTTCAACGGTATTGGCATTGATGAGCCGCGCCTGACCACGAAAAACCTCTATGTCGTTGCGTCGTAGATTTTCTTCCGCCACGGTCGTCTCACGTTCGATTCCCCTCTGCACGTGACCGAGTAATTGATCCATGGTTGGGCGCACTCGCACACGATTATCGCCTTCTAATCCTGGTCGACCATAGCAGCGTTGAACCGCCTCGCGAAAAGTCTTCGATGGAATAGTGCCTGTCTCTATACAAACACCTCCAATGCAACGCTGACGCTCAATAATTGCCACGCGTTTGCCAAGCTTAGCCGCCTGAATGGCAGCACGCTGACCAGCGGGTCCGCTACCAATACAAATAAGATCAAATGTGGTAAGGATATCGCGGCTCATAAGAATACCTTTTTTGTTGTTGCAAGAAATATCGCAAAGTTGTCGCGGTTTCGCCCAGCTATCGTTGATGCTAAGCTCACAGAGAGACCCCTTCTATCACCGCGCGAGATGAAGACGTAGCAAAGGTCGGAGCAAGAAACCATGAAACGATTCTGATGCCAACGTGGATTTCACACCCAAGGTGATAGTTGGTCAAAGCCTGATCTGTGATTTTGATGCGAGAACCACAAAATAAATTAACCACGAGATAGAAAATGGATCCCCC
>CANETI010000175.1 GCA_947440715.1 Planctomycetota bacterium
ATCATAAAAATTGAAACGCGCAACAGAGACAGCGCGCATGCGAGTCGAAATCGGCACTGGGCCACGATCGAGCTTCATGTTAAAATTACGATCGGCGCCATAGAGCCCATTAAAAACCTCTCTCTTTTTCTTGTCTGAGCCTTGATCGGGGTAATTCCAAAAGCCATCAGCATGTCCTCGTTGTCCATCATGAAAATTAAGAATCATATGCTTGCTGACATCGGCGCCCGTCGCAAAGGTCCGCGGATCTTCATTGTTGTATGGGTAAAAGAGAATGACTTTTTCAGGATTACGAAACGCCCATAATTGTTCGTCACGAAATTCAACATCAGACATGCGCCCGTTAAAATCGCGAGTATATGGGGTCGCGTTTGGTTCGCCCGCAGGAGTCTGTGGATAGGTCCAGCCATGTTCACTACCCCAGTCTTTCCAATTTCCTCGAGGCGCAGCTAAAGGGTATTTACTCGCATCGACAGGAGCGCTTGGTGCGGTTTCACAGTCTTCGTAGGCGCGCCAGTCAACGGCCCAGACAACAATTTCACGACAGCGTTCGGCCGCATCAAATGGTGCGGTAATATTAAAATGGTTTAGATTGCCAAAGTATTTCCCGTAATTTCCCGTTGGCATATTTGGATCAAACGTGCGCGTAGGGAAAGTATGACTTACACCCATATGAGTGATTGGCTCAGGAGCGACTGGTCTCCATTGCATGGGAAAGTTGGCAGTGTCTCTGCCAAATATGCGGGTGAAGTTATTGTTTCCATCACCGCCTTTTTTGCTGCGCGTATAATGAATGTATTGATTGAGTGGATCGACATCAATTGGTTGTGGGGGCGAAAATAAGTCAGCTTGCATGATCGGAAAATCCATCATCGTAACCCGATTTAACGAACGCGGCATGGCCCAGTCATAGGGATAGCGCGCTGAAAAAGTATTTATGAGATAGAGGGAGCGTTCATGATAATAACGAATAAGATCATGAGTGATTTTAAAGTTTATGTTAGTATGGCTAGCTTGGCCAGCGAGGTTAATGATCGGAATTTTAACCCCCGTGCTTAAATCTTCAGTCTCATCGGGATTACCCGATTTTTTGTAGGAGTACCAGCCAGTTAAACAAGTTGCCGCGTGAGCCAGAAAGCGCATGGCTTGAACTTCTTTCCAGTAATTTGCCTCATTGTTATTCGGCGTCCCTGGGGCGATTGATTCGCCAGCAAACTTTGCATAGGGATCAGCACCGCTGTTGCTATAAAAGCTGTCGGGGAAACCTTTTTTGCGAATATACCATAAAGTCGAAGCGACATAATTGAGCACGCTTTTACGTGACGGATATTCGCCGTATTTTCCCGGCTCTAATCGCACTGGCCAGCGGTACGGATTAAACGGAGGATTGATGACGGGTCCACCGGGCGGTGGTGGTGGCGGTGGTGGAGGCAGTCCCAATTCAGCATTTCGGCGTTCCCAATGCGGATTTATTCCGCAAGCATAGGGAAAATAACCGGCAGCATCATTACTGGGACTATCGATTGGCCAATGATAAACCTTCTGCATGTCCGGATCAGTGTTATTTGGACCAGATTCCCATGGAACACAAAAAACCTCATTATCATTATTTCCGCCACCAACAGATTTAATTTGCCACATGTCCGCCCATGGCCAAGAATAATAATTATAAAAGGAAGCCGGATCGGAAGGGGAGCCGGGAGCTCCAGCTGGATTTTTCGTGTAATTACGCTTCGGCAAAAATGGATCGGCCATATGTCCCATCGTAAGAGGCGGCGATGGCCAAGGAGTATGATAAGGCCAATTTTTCCCAGGAAATATATGGAGACAGTTTTGTTGAGCGGACCCAGCAATTGCGATGATGAGTTTTTGAGCTTCGTTAGGTGGAGCCGGGGCCATACCTTGCTCTACCAGGTTTGTCGTGGCTTGGGGCTGGCTGTAATAAACATAACCACCTTGAGCGATAATATTTTGGATTTCATCACCGTCAGAATCCAAACGACGTGCTATATCAATCGGTACCGGCATTAAACCAAAGCGATGGCTGGAAAGACGAGCTTCGATGTCCCAGGCCTGTGAGCGATGCGTCGACGGAACGTCCCACATCATTAAGCCTTCAGTATCAATGGCTGGGTTAGCACTGTTGGTTGCAGTAAACGATTCAATCATTTCCTCCGCCTTCGTGGCGGCAATTAATTGGTACCGAGCCATCTGTTGGGCCTTAAGACCAGCCGGAAAAAGCATCAACACTCTGATCACACCAAAAGCTACAAGAGCCAGTGACAACGAGACTTCAAACAGCGTAAAGGCGTGCTTGTGATGGGTTTTAGAAAAAGAATGTACAGTAGATCGCATATGAAACATGCTCCGCTAAGCGTTGCTGTATAACAACTTATGGACGAGTAAGAGAGAAAAGACCGGACATTTTTTAGCGAAACCTTGTCTAAGGATGAACGCCGCGTGGCCCAAAAATGGCCTGACAGGCTGTTTGTTGGAATGGGTTAGTCTACCACGTCCAAGGCTGACAAGCTGGGACTAAACGGAAAAGGTTATGGGTCGTACTTTAAAGGTTACCGGACCACTGGTCCTAAGAACATGTTTCGTTAAGACCATTTTTTCGCACCGCTCAGACGTAAAAGAGAAAGCAGGTTCTATGATTGATGCCGCAAGTCGCCCGCCCGAGGAACAACAGACGCCACGCGCTCGTGCCATTGCGACGATCCGTTCATGGCTGCAATCAGGACGATTCGTTAGCGGCCAAGCCTTACCGGCTGAGCGTGAGTTAGCCAAAGAATTAAGTGTCGCTCGGGTCACGGTACGTTCAGCCTTAGCGGAACTCGTGAGCGAAGGATTATTAGAGGGCGCATTTCGCCGTCAGCATCGTGTTGCTGGTTTAGCTTCTGGTGGCTTGATGCGTCGCACGGTGGCGGTGTTGTCAATTGATGGACAGCCATCCGGAACTTCGCCGCGACCAGGCTACGATTTAGCGATTCAAGTCGATGCTAGCCGTCTGTTGGAATCATCTGGTTTACATGTGTTGACATTGAATCCACAAACATTGTTGGCTGGCGGGTTAAATCATTTATTGAATCAACGCCCACGTGGCGTGTTGGTGACGTATGACGTCAGTGAATCAAATGTTGGACAAGAATTAATTCGCACTTGTACCGCAGCGGGAATTCCGGTGGTTGCTTATGGGTATTCGCCAGATTTGCGCGAATGTGATGTAGCGACGTGTGATCAAGAAGCAGGTGCCTTTGCCCTGGGACAATGGTTAATTAAACGTGGACGCCGTCGCATTTTGCGTTTGTGGAGTGTCGCCAATGATCCCGTGTGGTTACAGCAACGAAATGCGGGTTATGAACGAGCCATGCGCGAAGCGAAGCTGCCGATTCTTCCAGCCATATTCCCCATCCGTTTTGGTAATACGCAACAAACTCGCAGTAGTTGGGAACAGGATGTACGGATGGTCGCAGGTTATTTAGTTGAACATTTAACCGGACCGGAACCCATCGATGCCATCATGGTTAATTCAGATCCGCAGGCGTATGTCGCGGCGGCAGCATTGCGTTTATTTGGTAAACGACCGAATCAGGACATTGATATAGTTGGTTATGACAACACCTGGCGCGAAGAACCATCTCGCCAATGGGAATCGGTCGGACCATTAGCCACGGTCGATAAACGCTGCGACCACATTTGTGAACAATTAGCCGCCCTATTACTGGACCGCATTGATGGCCGTTTACCTGCCGCACCGCAACGACGCATCGTGCATGGTGAGCTAATCGATCTCAGTAAGCCTTCCATTCAAATGGCGGTTGGCCGTTAATCGTGCTGTGCATGTCGGTCGTCTTTATGATGACTGGATAATTGTCGTAACAACCAAGTTTCACCGTGCTGCCAACGGCCATAGGCCAACAACGTGGCGGCGAGTACGGGTGTGATCGCAGCGCCAGTGGCCAGCGTTTCTGAAATGGCGTCATGATGGTCGTTAATGGCCCAACTGCCGTGATGTTCAATCGGATCGATGCGATCACTGATATCTTTGGCGCTTAGTTTAGTGGTAGCGATGTAGACGAGTTCTGGCTGGCGTAAATGACTATCTTCAACTAATCCAATGGCACGGATATCACTTAAGTCGGTGGGTAAGAGATTAACTTCTTCGGCTAGTTCGCGTAATATTTCATCCATCAAAACAGGAGTCGAACCATTGGCACCTGGTTCCAAGGTGCCGCCGAAGGGATGTGCGCAACCTGGATAAAGTGCAACGGATTGGCTGCGTTGTCCGCATAATAATTGCCCATCGGTTGAGCGTAGCAAAACGCTGGTGCCAACTGGATTCGCCATGACGTGTTGACCGTACAGATCCGCCCAATGTGGATGCTGGCCGTTCGTGCCGATAAAATATTTATAGGACGTTGGACTCAGATGCAGGTGTAGTCCGTCTTTGGTGGTGAAATGCTCTAGTCGACACATTGGGCCATCGAATAAATTCACCCCAGGCCGTGCGCCCGCTGACTTCCAGGCCAATTCGACTTCGTTTGCCAGATGCGCTGGTAGCGCAAACGTGCTGGCGGCCTTGGACGAAAACAGGCGGTCAGCCGGCCAATCGCCGAGTGCCAAGATTCGTGTTTGTGCAATGGGTTGGGTTTGCCTGACATCCGTCATTTCGTCACCGTGATCTGACATTACCTGGGTGCAAGCCGATAGGCACTGTTGGACGTCGACCTATTCGTGCCAGGATAGCCGACATGAACGTCACCTTAGCGTCAATTCAAGCAGCAGCGGAGCGCATTCGCGGTGCTGTTTATCGTAGTCCATGTCCAGAATCTTTTGCCTTGAGCCGTTTATGCGGGGCAACTATTTCCTGTAAATTTGAACATTTACAGCGGACCGGCAGTTTTAAAGAACGTGGCGCACGTAATAAACTGATGTTGTTAACCGCTGCAGAGCGCGCCAGAGGAGTGATCGCCGCATCAGCCGGGAATCATGCCTTAGGCCTCGCTTATCACGGCCAGGATCTTGGCATTCCCGTAATCGTGGTGATGCCGAAGACCGCGCCATTAGTAAAGATTACGAACTGTCGCGCGTTAGGCGCGAACACCATTTTGCACGGCGAGAACTTAGAGGAAGCGCGAGTCCATGCGCGAGAATTAGCCGCGAAAAATCAAGCGGTTTACATTCACGGTTTTGATGACCCTGACATCATTGATGGACAGGGAACCATCGGTTTAGAAATCTTAGAAGATCATCCGAATGTCGACGCCGTGATTGTGCCGGTTGGCGGAGGTGGATTAATAGCGGGTGTCGCGTTAGCGATTAAAGCGCTCGCCCCACACGTACGAATTATTGGAGTCGAATCAGATCGTGCGGCATCTTTACATGAATCTTTAGCGCGCGGGGTAGTGACTCGATGTGCGACAAAACCAACGATTGCTGATGGTTTAGCCGTGTCAGAAGTTGGTTCATTGTGTTTTGATATTATTCGCACCACCGTTGACGAAGTGGTGTTGGTCAAAGAAGCCAATATTGCCTCGGCGGTATTAAAAATGTTAGAGCTGGAAAAAACCGTGGTGGAAGGCTCCGCCGCGGTGCCCTTAGCGGCTATGCTCAGTCATGATTTAGGATTACAGGGAAAACGTGTGGTCTTGGTCTTAGGTGGCGGAAATATTGATGTAACAGTGTTAGCGCGAATTATTGAACGCGGCTTAGTCATGGATGGCCGGTTGTGCCGTTATCTGGTTCAAATCAGTGATCGCCCTGGATCGCTTGCCCGTTTATTAACCTGCATAGCGGAAACCGGTGCGAGCATTAAAGAAGTCACCCATGACCGCAGTTTCGGCCCAGCCGACGTCGCGCTGACGG
>CANETI010000176.1 GCA_947440715.1 Planctomycetota bacterium
CGTGGTTTACAAAAATTAATTATTGATGCGTGTGAGTCTACGGAACCAACGGCGGCCACGGCCTTGCGCGCCGAAGCATTTGCTGCTTCGGCGGCCTTATTAGTGAATCCGGAACGAGATAGCGCGACGCATACTCAGAACGTCGCCGACACGGTACGTCTATCAGTGCCGGAATTACAAGAACGACTCTACGGCGATTTACCTGACCAAGCGGTATTAGCCACGACGCCAACATGGACGGTAAAACAATTAATTGATCGTTATAATATCGCCTTAGCGCAAGGATTGGTGCTGTTCGCGCAAAGTTTACGTATTGACGTTCATGACGCCGATACGGGTGTGCGCCGTCGTTTATTAAAAGCGATGCGTTTTCGCCGCTTATTAGCGACGGTCCACGGTAGCAGCAGCGAGGTACTGAGCCTGGAAATATCTGGTCCAGGAAGCGTGCTTGAACAGGCAAATCGTTACGGCATGCAATTAGCCTTATTTTTACCGGCGTTGGCTTGTTGTAAAAATTGGCAAGCTCAAGGAATATTACGCTTACCACGAGCCGGCACGGCGACGTTGACCCTTACTGAAGAATCAGGATTAGTCGGCGACAATGCGTTCCTTGGATTTGTACCAGAAGAACTGCAAGCGGTCGAAGCGGCGCTACAAAAACGATTCCCGGAATGGACGTGGGAAGAGCCACCGTTGCTAACACACCCATCTGGCGAAGTCGTGGTGCCGGATTTGTGTATTCGTTTAAAGAAAAAACAAATCACCGTCGAATTTTTTCACCGTTGGCATGGCCATGCGGTGGAACGACGTCTTGCACAATTAGCCGCTGGTTGGGGAAGTCATCATGTGATCGGTATTGATCGCGCGATTGCGAAACGAACTCCAGGATTGGAAGAGCATCCGGCATTTAAACGACAGGGATTTTTATTTAGTGATTTCCCGACACCGAAGGCGTTGGGGGAGGTGGTTGAGCGGGTGGTGGCTTTATGAGTCCGGAAGTCCGGAAGTCCTGCCTGATCATTTGTTTTGGGCATATACGGACGCTTGCTGATGAGCTGCAGAAAGGCTGTCGCCATTTACTCTGTCAAATTTAATAAAATGAAATGGCCCCAGCCTTTCTGCAGCCAGAGGATCAACGCCCGTGGTAGATTAATACCCGACCACGCGAGACTTCCGGACTTCCGGACTCTCGTAAGGACTTCCGGACTTCCGGACTTCTTGATGACTTCCCGACCCCCCAACTCCCCCTAGTCTCCCGTCCATGCACCGTTGCTTTGTCTTTTTATTATTGTTCGTCGTCGTGAGTACATTTGGTGCGGACGCGACGATATCATTTCCTATTGCGCCAACGCCATTAGCCATTTCCACACCGACCACCTGGACGGCAGAACGAAACCAAGTCGGAACCACGATTATTGTCCGCAGCCCGGTGCCAAGTGATCGGAGTGGCGATCTAGCAGAACGCGAACGCGGCGTGGTGTCAGTCGCGGTGCAGTCCGTTAAAAATGAAGGTCCACTAGCCTTTTCGGTTCGTTGCCGTCGCGATCTTGAACGCACCGTTATGGGATTAGTGTTGGATAAATCCGAAGATTTAGTGTTGGGCGGACGCAGCTGGACTAAGCAGGCCTACGTCATGAAAGTAGGACAATTTTCCTTTCGCCAAGAATTATTTACCACCGTTATAGACGGTCACGGCGTTTGCCTGACTTGCTCGAGTGAAGCATCGTCATTTCTGCGCTGGCAAAACGAATTCTCAATCATCATTAATAGCCTTGGTCGTAGTCGGTTACAACTAGAACCGAGACCGTGAGTATGCTAGTCATTTGAGAGTCGGTTAATAGTCGGTTTATTAATTATCGTTTGTGCTTTTAGTCGGCGTTTTTTCATCCGACGATAAAAGCGGAATATTTAAATAACCCGATTTCCACACTGATCAACGCGCCCCAGGTGACGCCATTGGTAAATACCGTTGATGGTTTTATAAACCCCGTCAGCACGCCATTTTCCATGCGGAGTCGTTAATGTGCCGCCATATCCTGGGAGAAAAGTAAACATATTCGGACTGCCTTTTTCCAAGTCGACTACATCAAATTGATTTGGTCTTTCATTGGCGCCATAGCTGCGTACGCCAGCAACAACCCAATTACTGAGTTCTTCGTCATTCGCGAATAACTGTGGCTGTCTCTTTCGCTCAGGGAAAAGTGCGCAGTGGACTCCACTGGTATTTCCACCGAGGGGAAATCCATGGCCATGACTCACGTACATATCGTGATCCACCGGTGGAAAGCCCAAGCGTTTGAGCACACCACCTAAAATATGCGTGGTTAATCGTTGGCAGATCCACACCGCAGAACTGCCATCGCGGCGATCAATGCAGCCAACGCGTACGGCACAATTATCGCTGCTTGGGCCAATTTTAAGTGGCATCCAATCAGGTGCCGCGTGGCGCATGCGAATGCGACAGAGACTTAATACGGCGTGACCGTTGCGCACGGCAGGTTCTAAAAATGGCGCGCTGACAATGGCGCGAAATTCGTTAAGCGGCAGCGCAACATTAATAAACCAACGTTCCGCGACATCAGCATTGACCACCGTAATGGGTTTAGCTGGAACAGCCCAAGTTTGACCGGTTATCGGATCGTGGACCGTAATGGGATCGGGTGCCAATTTCATAGATTTCCTCTGAGATTTTGTTTCATTAATTTCTGTCTAAACAGAAATATCAGACTAAAAAAAGACACGGAATTCCCGCGACGCAGACAACAGCTAGTGGAGTAACGACTTTAAAGCATCGCCAAGTTTCATGGCGTTTTTCAACAGTTTAGACGGCAGGGCAAATAATTGATCGTACCAACCCGTAATCGAAACGAAAAAACTGTGCAGTTCAGTGAGCCGTTCGGTTAAGTGACGATCTTTTTTTGGATCGGCTTCTGCAAGGCACTCAGCTAACATTTTCATCGTGGGATCGAACTCACGTTTTTTGCGTTCTTGAGCAATAATGCGAAACATCGCCCACACATCTTTTAATGATTCAAAATGATCGCGTCGATCATCGCTCAGATGCACAACTTTAACGATGCCCCAACCTTGAAGCTCACGAATACTATTTGATACGTTCGAACGCGCGACGCCCAGCCGTTCGCAAATTACATCCGCTGGCAATGGTGATGGGCTAATCATCAACAACGCATGGATTTGTGCGACGGTGCGATTAATTCCCCATTGGGTGCCCATTTCTCCCCAATGTAAGACGAAGCGTTGAGCGGCTGGTGTTAGGTCTTTCATGTATTTCTGTATAGACAGAAATAACAGAAGCGCAAGGAATCATTTCTTACACCACGTTGAGAACAGCCCAAAGTGAGCTCTACGAATGTCATAGTCGAAAGTCAGAAAACGTACGAATAAAGCGATTTAATCAGCTATTTTTTAGGAATAGGGGGTCACGCGGTGGCGTATCAGGTGAGCGTGAACGCGTGCTACCGTGGAATAAGGAATTACTGCGCGCGATGCTGTTCAAAGAGCCACGGTAATAGTTCAGCTTCTTTGGATGCAGGCGTCCAGGAGTTGTGGGCAACCCCTGGGTATTCGGTGTAGCGCACCACGGTGCTGCCTGCTTTTTTTAAGGCTTCGACCATTAATTGTGAGCGAACGGTTTTAACCACGGTGTCTTGGTCGCCGTGAAAAAGCCATAACGGCAATTTATTTAATTGAGGCGCGGCTTCGACATCGCCCCCGCCACAGATAGGAATGGCGGCAGCAAATTGTCCTGGGCGGCGCGTGACTAAATCCCAGGTGCCGAAACCGCCCATGGATAAACCCATGACATACAGCCGAGCGTGATCAATATTCGGTTGTTGGCGCAGCTGATCGATGAGTTTGAGTAATAATTTCATCGGATCACTTGGCTGTTCTGGTGTCTTATGCGGTTTTGCATCGCTCCAATCGACTTCGCACCAGCGTTTGCCTTCTGGACATTGCGGTGCGATGACAAAACAAGGGAACGCTTTGCGATTGGCATCTTCTGAAAAAATGCGCGCTACGTTCTTTAATTGCTTGTCATTATCGCTGCCGCGCTCACCGGCACCGTGCAAAAAAATAACCAGCGGATAGCGCTTCCCAGGTGTCATCGTTTCAGGACTGAGTTGGCGATACGGTAGTGTCTGGCTGTTTCCACCATCAAAGCTGTGCGTCGTGAAAGGATCTTCAGCAGAGACCGTGATGATGGTGCAATAAAACAGCGCCAAAACGAATAGGCAGCACAAAAAATGCATAAATTCCTCCAGATCGAAACGCACCCTATCGTCCATGAGTCGTGGCCCAAGTGGTCATTCATATAATGAAGCCTCGTGAGTTGAGCCGTTCGATAGACTAAAGCGCTCTTTATCATGACGCTAATCGTGACCAGAGTAGCAGAGAGGTTGCAAACGTTGCTCACTTTTTAAGTGCTGTGCCATCAGCGAAATTAATCCCTTCCCCCGCTTAGATCGACTTGCAAACTGCGCCCCTCACCGGATTGGGAAGCTGAGGAGTCCGCATGCGAAATAGCCTGATACCATTGTTTGGCGTTTTTACGGTTTTAATCATTTCGCTGATCGCCATTCGTGGTGAGAGCATGCCTGGGCTTAATGGTCCTGATATATTCCCTGGGATTTTCCGTTTGCCGAAAAAGGATAAATTCCCCATTAATTCGGCATCATTAAAAATGGACCATACCGTTCTCGCTGATGGTGCAATTCCAGTGCCAACACCAGAATCGTGGCGGGTCGTGGTGATTAGTGCGATTGATCGTAAACCAATGACGCGGGCGGTGGTTTTATCCTTAGCCGAAAAATTAACTCGTCATGGTTGTCTCACGATAGTAGATCCAGTTGAGACCGATGTTTTTCCTATGGGTTGCGATCGAATAATTAGTATCGGTACGCAGAGTGAAACGATTCCTAAAAAATTAGGTGGTGATGGCGAAGTGACACTTGAGGTTATTACCCGCCTCGCGCGCTTACCTAGTGGTCATCCCGCTGATGCTTTGCAGCGTGATCCGAGTGGCCCAGTACAACAGCGCATGACCATATCGCATCGCAGTCGGGCGGATGGTCTGATAGATGGATGGCCACAATGGTGGGCTGGCTGCGGACGCAATATTGCGGACGTCATGGTGGCGCACTTAGCTCCACAAGGTTTACCGCCAGTCAGTGATCCCGAAACCCGACGTTGGTTAACGACGTTAATGCCACGCAGCGATTGGGGAACAGCGCTGACGATGCAACCAACCACCGAACATTTGAAATGGGATTACGCGTTCCAAGAAGACTTAGTGCGCGGCTGGGTCGGTCATATTACCGGTATGCAGGTCAACACCAAACGCGGTGGCGAGCAACCAGCTGAATTACAGTTACAGCAACGCATGACGGCGGGCAGTTGGGAATCAGCCGGTGCACCAGGAGTATTTTTATTCACCCGTACGGATGCCCAGGGCCAAAGCGAATGGTTTTCTTTTGCGCCTTTGCCCCAAAAAGCAGGTTGGACGGTATCGTGGTGGCAAGAACGGCCCAAAATGTTGAGCGTTTTTGAAGAGTGGGGCACCGCCGCAACTCAGGGCGATGTTATGGCGCAACGTTTATTATATGCCTACCGTGCCTGTCCTAATATGCCGATGGAGTTGCGTGAACGGGCTTCCTTGCAACCGCCGCTGCCAGTGCCAGCGGCTTCGCTTCCAGCCAGCCCATGACCGCCAAACGTCGTCGTCCTGAAGTATTAGCGCCGGTGGGATCACCGGACTGCTTACCGGCGGCGGTCGCTGGCGGGGCTGACGCCGTATTTTTAGGGCTACGTCATTTTAATGCCCGTGGACGCGCGGAAAA
>CANETI010000177.1 GCA_947440715.1 Planctomycetota bacterium
ATAATGAACGCGGCCATCAATTATTGCGTCTTTTGCGCATCACAACCGATGGCATGACGCAGGTATTAATTGATGAGCGGAGCGACACGTTTATCAATTATTCGAATAAAACTTTTCATGCGTTTATCGACCAAGACCGTGCGGTATTGTGGGCGAGCGAACGGAGTGGATGGAATCATTTATATCGTTTTGATGTGGCGAGTGGGAAAATATTAAATGCGGTGACATCGGGCGAATGGGTGGTGCGAGAAGTCGAATACATCGACGAAGCGACACAATCATTAGTGCTGCAAGTCGGCGGCCGAATCGCGCAGCAAGATCCGTATTATGTGCAATATGCTCGTGTGCAGTTTGATGGTACTGGTTTTACCATGCTCACCGAAGGTGACGGAACTCATGCGATAAAGTGGTCGCCAGATCGTCGATACTTGATCGACACGTGGTCTCGTGTTGACCAAGCACCAGTACAGGCCTTACGTGACGCAAAAAGTGGGCGATTGATATGCGCCTTAACCAAAGCCGAAGACAGCGCCTTGGTGGCAAAAGGTTGGGCACGTCCCGAACGATTCACTGCGCCTGGGCGCGAGGAAAAAACGCCCATTTATGGTGTTATCTATCGTCCTTCATGGATGACGGAAAAAGATCGCTTACCCATTATCGAAAAAATTTATGCCGGACCACACGACAGTCATGTGCCCAAGGCATTTAGCGCATGGCATAGTGCGCAGCGCATGGCGGAATTAGGATTTGTTGTCGTGCAAATAGACGGCATGGGAACGAACTGGCGCAGTAAAGCCTTTCACGATGTGTGTTGGCGTAATTTAATAGACGCCGGTTTTCCTGATCGCATTCCGTGGATAAAAGCCGCAACCGCCACTCGCCCGTGGATGGATCTGTCGCGGGTTGGTATTTATGGTGGCTCAGCAGGCGGACAGAATGCTCTTGCTGCGCTGCTCACACGCGGCGATTTTTATCGCGCTGCGGTGGCGGATTGTGGCTGTCATGATAATCGCATGGATAAAATCTGGTGGAATGAAGCGTGGATGGGTTGGCCAATTGGTCCGCATTACGCCGCAAATTCTAATGTTACACTGGCGCATCACTTACAGGGCAAGTTAATGTTGATCGTCGGTGAATTAGATAAAAACGTTGATCCCGCCTCCACCATGCAGGTAGTGAATGCGTTAATTAAAGCAGATAAGGATTTCGATTTCGTCATCATCCCAGGAGCCGGACACGGCGCCGCCGGCACGCCCTACGGGCGTCGACGAGAAGAAGATTTCTTCATCAAGGCATTTTCCGTCCCCGTGCGTTAATTAAGGTAATCGAGTCTTAGGGATCGAGGACTGGTCGATGAACGATTTCACAACGGAGTCGAAATCTTCATGCCGTGGGGGTTGGTCTTGCCCGAAACGCTATTGGTTTAGATCATAACAATCTTAGGCTGCGCTCATGAACTCCTTGTTGGTGATTCGTGCGCTCGCCCCATCGTGGGATAATCATGACGCCAAAAATGCGTGTTTGTCTATTGAGAAGGAACTCGCACAAGCTCCTGCCGATGCGGTTATTTATCGCGGTCGTAATACACTAACTCGTTTACCTTTTGCCGGACACGAGGTGGTGGTGAAAGCTTTTCCTGCACCGCGTACGCTTTTGAAGCGAATTCAACGCTGGGGTCGTGCGAGTAAAGCCATGCGTTCTTATGTGCATGCTGAGCGCATGTTGCAATTAGGAATAAGCACTCCAGAACCCATTGCTGTGATAGAAGCAAACGATGGCCGCGCGTGGTATCTGTGTCGCTTTGCGGCTCATTATATTACGGCTGGTCGCGCTGATTCGAGTGATGAGATCATTGCCGCTTTGGGGCGATTTCTAGGCCGGATGCATGCGTGTGGAGCTTTTCATTACGACGCCACGCCTGGAAATTTTCTTCTGCGCGCCGATGATTTGAATGCGCCCATTTTAGTCGTCGATTGTAACCGTATGCGCTTCGGTTGGATTTCGGCCTGGGCTGGCACGCGCAGTTTAATGCAATTACGTAATGGTGATGAACGGTTGCTGCGCAGTTATTGCGCTGCACGTGGCTGGTCGGGCGGCTTGATCAGAAAACTTTATTATGTGCGTTGGGCTTGGCATCATGCTGCCTGGGCGTGTAAAAATGCCACTCGTCCATTGCGGAGGAAATGTGGGATCTAAGCGGATATTTTTTGCTCAAAAGTGGGGGCCATCAGAACAACCAAATACGCTGACCGTCGATAAACGAGCACTACGTTGGGCAAGCGCGCCTGAATATTTCGTCAGTGCCATGATGGCACTGCTCGCCACGCCGGTTATTGCCGCAGGATTATTATCTAGTCGACCAGGTAAAATTCAGTCAACGCTGTCGCCGCAACAATTTCTTGGCATGTCTATTTCGCCTTGTCCCAACCACGGTGCAGAATTACCAGCGATTGTTTCTGATCTTGGTGTGCGACGGTTGATGTTGCGTGTCCCGGTCTGGGGTCGTAATCAATTTATTGAATATCGACGTTTTGCCGACCGTTTTCCCGATTGCGATATGGTTGTCTCAGTGGTTCAAGATCGGGGCTCGGTCTGTTATCCTGAGCAATGGCGCGCTGATCTACGCGCCATTTTCAGCGCCTTTGCGGGGCGAGTCACGCATTTTCAATTGCCGATGGTGTCGAACCGCACGAAATGGGGCTGTACCCATATGGGTGACGCTCACGATTTATTGGAAATAGCACATGCATTACGCCAAGAGTTTCCGTGGCTGCAACTCATTGGCCCAGGTGTGATTGATTTCGAGCCAATTCCTTTTTTTCGTGGGTTGATCAATGCCCGTCGCTTTCAACTCGATGTCGTTGGTTCTTTGCTGTACGTTGATCGGCGTGGCGGACCTGGCAAAAAACAATATAAGTTTTTTGACCTCGCCACAAAGTTGCGTTTTTGGCGAGCGATTGCTGACGCGAGTCCGCGTTGTCGAAATCGTCGTCGAACGCCGCTGTGGATAACTGAATTTAATTGGCCACTTAAAAACACCGACCATTGGAGCCCAACGTCGGGCGAGGAGCAAATCGATGAAGAAACTGCCGCCACGTATTTCCGTGATTATTGCAAAATCGCCTACCAGACCGGCTTAGTTGAACGGATTTATTGGTGGCAATTGATTCATCCTGGTTATGGACTGATCGACAGCCGTGGAGGAATCCTGCGCAAACGCCCAACTTTTTTCATGGCCCAGAAGATTTTACACGGTGCGGAATCCCTTAGCGCGGTTTAAGAAAGACCAAGACTGGGATGAGTTAAAAAAATCGGCATCAAGCGCATGGTGTTGGTATCGTCAAAGGTCGATGCTTCCCAATAAGGTTAATATCGCCATATTTAATTCGATCAGCGGCTGATTCGTCGCAGAACAAACACCATGCAGTTGTCCTTTTGCCGCTGAATGAGAATAAGCATCAATCGGTGGCGGCGGGCTGGTCGGATCCGCATAGAATTCGGCACATGTGGTGGCGTTGGCGGAGAGGTGGCCGCGACAGGCGAGTGGTCGTGTGGTGTGAATGGAACAGTCGTTCTCTTCTGAAAGAAACGCGCAGGCCATGCCGTGGCGTAGCACGGCTAAATCACCGCCCATGGTGGCGCGTTGCTGTAAGCGTTGACGTAATAGCGCCGATAATTGGGTTAACCAAGCATTAGGCCATTGAGCGCGTAGGTGGGCGACGATGGCAGCGGCCTCAATGCCTGTCACATAAACTGGTTGATGGCAACACCATCCGCATCCACGTCGACAAGCAGCGCTGTTGGCCATGGGGCCAGCCGCCATGGTTTGGATCAAGGCCGAATCTAATTGTTTATAAATATCGGTCGCTGGTGCTGAGGTTGCCAGTTGCGTGGTTACCAAATCATGGGCACGTTGGCGTTCGCGCACATAAAGATCATCTGGTGGAGTCGCGGTCATGGCCCTATGTCAGGGCAACCCGCCACGAGCGCAAGCCTGCGACTTAGCGCTTGGCTTGGTTTTCAGCTGGTTTGGCGCGTTGCTCGAACCATTCCATCCATTTCGCGACCGATGTCGCGCGATCTTTTTTGGCCATGGTCGGATCATAGCCAAGGCCGTCTTTCACCGCAGCGTGCAAGGGGGCAAAGGCGACCTCGCGTAAGGGTTTGAGGTCATCATCCATGGCCATAACTAAAGCTTGGAAGACGGGTACGTCATCCTGGTAATTACCCAACAGCGGAAAAGTAGCCGCAGCGGCTAACACGGTTACTGCAGCGCCGCGATCAGTGGTTTCACCCTTGGGTTTCAAGGCGATTTTACCCAGAGCCATTTGCGCATCGGGGTAATGCCAATTCGCGTACATGCCGAGCGCTTTGATCGCCGCCTGGCGCAGATCAACATTTTTTTCATCGGTGAGTTTAATTAAACTTGTTATGGTTTCATCGCCAGCGAATACACCCTTGGTGCAGGCAACGGCTGCGTTTTGTCGGATAGCAGTGGATTCAGATTTGAAGGCTTGCGCTAAAACCACACCCGCATGTGGGCCACCGATGCGTAATATTTCTTCCCAGGTGTTTGGTTTTTTTAACAGGGCATCAGCTTTTTTCTTGTCGCTCAATTGTTTTAGGAATGCGATTTCGTCAGGGTGTAGGGGGACTTGTTTATGGCGTAGGGAATCAATCCAGCGGCAAATATCTTCACGTACGGGCTTATTGGAAAAAATATCAACGTGGCCACCACCGGCGATTTCGCGATAGACGTATCGATATTTATTTTGTTGTAATGACAAACGCAAGTTTCGTGAACCACTGACATTCACGTCGGTATCTGCATCTCCGTGAACTAAATAATATTCGGTTTGGGTTTCGGCAGCATTTGGTACGTTGGGGGCAGTCGGGATATAACCGCAATAACGCACAATACCGGCGATGGTGTCTTGGTGTTTTCCGCCAAAGGTGGACACCATCCAACCGCCATTCGACATACCCCAAATAAAGACGCGACGGGGATCAATTGGATAAACGGACTTCAGCCAATCAATCGTTTGTAAGACGAGACGTTCATCATCGTTGGCCCAACCGGCGCCTTTCGATTTCAAGCTGATGACTATGTAGTTATTTCCTAATCCAGCAGCTTTCATGGAGTCCGCGACGGCTGGTCCTAAATGTGTTTCGTTACCATTTTGACCGTGGAAGCACAGGACCAATCCCAAATGCGCCTCAGTCGGCAGTGTTTCTGGGGTGACCATTAGGAATTTCATAATGAATTCCTTGGTCTGTGGATGTTTCAATTCGTCGGTATATTTTCCCAATTTCGCGGGTTTCGGAAAGGCGCTCCAATCAATAGGGGGTTCAATAATTCCACCTAAGGCGTTTAATTGATTCGCCGTAGTAGCACCGTAGACCATGGACATGCAACAGCACAGCAACAGAAGTAAAATGTGACGCATGGCAGTTCCTTGCATGTGAACCGAAGATGAAATTTATGGTTTAGTTGTCGGAGGATTAAATAATTCAATGTACCAACGTCGCCAGGCAATCACCGCGTCGCGTCGACCTTGCGAAGGAAGATCAGAGAGATAACCAAAAGTATCACTGTGCCGGTTGAGTAAGGTGGTAATGGCAGCCTCTCGTAGCTGCTCTTCATTATCGTCCAATAAATGAATCAGTAGTTCGTACGTTGGTTGATTACTGACGTTGGGCGAACAACGCATGGCAAAACTATTGGACAGGACACTGGTGGCAATTAAACGTTCATCAAGTGCGTCAGAGCTATTGCCAGCAAAGCGGCAGAGTGAAATCAGTGCTTCTTGATCATTCCAATCCGCGAGACGACCGAGCGTATTGATGGTAGCGATGCG
>CANETI010000178.1 GCA_947440715.1 Planctomycetota bacterium
CGAGAAAAGCCATGCCTTAAAGCGACAAGAAATGCCTATTTTTCTGCTTTTTTACCCATGCGGCTAGGCGCAGTTCCATTAGCGCGCTTCCACGCGCGAGCAAACGTGTCGGCGCTCGGGAAGCCGCAGCGTTCTGCTACCGTAGCTACGGGCATACCGTTGGCCAAGAGTCCGCTCGCCAACCACAACCGTGCGGTCGCAATTGCTTCTTTCGGCGGCACGCCGTAACCATCTGTAAAAATGCGATAGGCCTGAGCCCGCGATAATCCACTGGCGCGAATTAAGTCCTCGACCCGGACACGACGATGCAAATTCGACCACAAACGAGCAATCATTTTTTGTAAGGCGGGATTAGCGAACGGCAAATCGTCAACGGACTCACTTAATATTTGCTGCACTAATTCACTAAAACGCAAGCGACACGTTGCATCGTCGGCGGCTTGAAGCGTTGCATCAAGTAAATGCCGGCTGGGTTCACTCGGTAAACGTCCACGCCATTCGCGATCGTGATCACCAATTAATACATCACTACATGCTGGTAAAAATCCTTGACCAAACCAAATACTTCCACGACGCAATGGTTCATGACGATGCCAAACACCTGCCCCAATAATAAGCGCCTGTCCTGGATTTAAATCAATCGACCGACCAGGTGAAACAATACGCACGACACCTTCCAAACACGCCACCGATGTCGGTGTCGCGTGTAAATGCCCGTCACCGACTAACGGTGGCGTAGGACCTTCGGTCCAACGGGTGACTGAAGTTAATTTACTTGGCAGATCGTCGATAAGACGCCACCAGCGGCGGAAGGTTGGATCCATGGCCTACAATATGTCTCGTTCAAATCGGAAGGAAGCCCGTAATCGCCAAGTCCTAAGCAGCAAACCATTCACCCGCGTTGTTACGGTGGTTTCATGCGGTCGGTGAGGCCCCCTAAATCCTGTCCAATCCGGTTCTGTCTCTGACATTTCAAGGTTTCCTATGACGTTGAGTATCGCTCGTTCATCAACCTATCGCGCTACCATGGCCGCTGTGCAAGTTGACCCGCGTACGCAGGCTTTATTGCGCACGGCCGAACAATTGTTGCAGGCTCCGCCAACGCATGCTTGGTGGGTACCAGGCCGTGTCGAAGTTCTTGGCAAGCACACCGATTATGCTGGTGGGCAAGTCCTCAACTGTGCGACTGACGTCGGTTTAGTGGTGGTCGCTTGTCCAAGCAATGAATTGATCGTGCGAGTCACCAGCAATGAACGTTCGATAACGGTGCCGCTCCGCCCAGACACACATGTTGATTCCGGCCTTGGTACCTATGTCGCCGCCGTTGCGCGACGGCTTAGTCGGCATTTTCCTGGTTTGAAGTATGGCTGTCATATTGCTATCGCTAGCAATCTGCCGGCTGCCTCGGGCATGAGTTCCTCCTCGGCTTTTGTTATTGCTCTGCATCACGCCATCGCCGCGGTTAATAATTTATCGGAGCGCGACGATTATCGCGCCGGAATAACTAACCAGCATGATTTAATTCCTTATCTAGGCGGTCACGAAAATGGTGCGGGATTTGCACAGTTTGCGGGTGACGCCGGTGTGGGCACGGCTGGTGGATCACAAGATCACGCCGCAATTATGGCCTCACTCAGCGGACAATTAAATCAATGGTCATTTGCCCCCTTTCACCGTATTGACACCGTGACCTGGCCGACCTCATTACATCTGTCGGTTGCTGTCAGTGGCGTCCTGGCAGAAAAAAGCGCTGGGGCTCGCGCTCATTTTAATTTAGTGTCGAGTCGTGCAAAAGCGGCATTACAAGCTTGGAATATCGCGAGCGGGCGAAACGACGCGTCCTTGGGTTTTGCTTTCCAACACGCTGGTTGCGATGCAGTATTAGCCACCATTCACAATCCTGATTTACGTCTGCGCGCAGAACAAACCGCAATCGAAAGCACCGTAATTGTCCCAGCGGCAGCTGCGGCATTAGACGCTGGTGATGTGAAAGCCTTTGGTCGCTTGACCGCGCATTCACAAGCCATGGCTGAAACCCATTTGCATAATCAAATTCCGGAAACAATTGCCTTAGTTGCCAGTGCCAAAGCCCACGGAGCCATTGCCGCATCTGCTTTCGGCGCTGGTTTTGGCGGCTCCGTATGGGCAGCGTTTCCAACGGAGTCAGATTTATCTACTGCCTGGATAAACGATTATTTACAACAATTTCCACAATACGCCAACATCGCACAGGTCCATCACATTGCTCCAGGTCCCGGCATTACTCCGATAAACTGCGCATAGTGCCCGCTCATCCACAACAGAAATAACTATTTATGACCACGCCTGATGTCGCTCGTTATCGCATTTTACTGCTGACCATGGCTGCTATGGGTGGCGCATTATATGGTTATGATTTAGGTATTATTGGAGCGGCACTGCTTTACTTAGATAAAAGCATTGTGCTCTCCATTACACAACTCTCACTTATTGTCGCTGCAGTTATGGCTGGCAGCACGCTTTCTTCGTTAATTGCTGGGGTCTGTGCTGATTGGCTTGGTAGACGCACGGTTGCGATCTTAGCCGGTGTGTTGTTTTTATTCAGCGTGCTCATCATGTGTTTCGCCAACAACTTCACATTCTTATTGTGTGGGCGTTTATTGCAGGGGCTAAGTGGCGGCATGGTTGCTGTGGTTATACCGCTCTATCTTGCTGAATGTTTGCCTGCTGGTGTGCGTGGACGAGGCACGGCGCTTTTTCAATTAGCATTAACCATTGGCATTATGTTGGCCATGGGTGTGGGTGCGTTATTTGCGGCACATGTCGATGCCGTCGCCGCAACCAAAGACGCGGCGGCCCTAGCAACGACCCAAGATCACGCCTGGCGATGGATGTTTGCGACTGCGGCGATTCCTGGGGTGTTATTTTTAATTGGTTGTTTTCTCATTGCTGAATCGCCTCGCTGGTTACAACGCCGTGGGCGATCAACCGAAGCGTTTGCGGCATTAAGTCGTTCTTTGCCTGCTGACGAAGCTAAAATTGAATTAGCCAGTATTGCTACCAGTTTACCGAATCAGAATACCCCGCGTGATTCATTGTTTAAACGACGATATATCGTGCCTTTTTTACTGGCCTGCGCCATTCTCGCGCTGACACAAGCCACCGGCATCAATAGCGTGCTACAATATATCGTGGTAATATTGCGGCAGTCTGGATTCACTGAATCGATGGCCGCAAATGCCGCATTCGCTGTTACCGTGGTCAACGTCGTCTTCACTATTCTCGCTTTATTCTTAGTCGATCGCAAAGGCCGAACCTATTTGCTGAAAATTGGCACGGGAGGCGTCATTATTTCTCTTTGTTTATGCGCCGTGGTTTTCAACCGTTTTGAAGCGCAAACGAAAGATGTCACCAGCACCATCATATCGAAGGTTACCGCTGACGGATTACACTATATCGTTGAACCACTTAATGATATTCCACAACGACTCTCAGTGGTTTACGACAACGGCACTGGAAGCACGATGACGAGTGCGGCCAGCAGCGATCAAAATGCGACCGTGCACATTGCCTCAATTATCAATAAGCCGTTTATTATTAATAGCGCGCGTCAAGGACCTCAACCAAGCACCAGCACAGGCTGGCTCGCCATGGGATGTCTCATGTTATTCATCGCCTCATTCGCCATAGGCCCAGGTGTCTGCGTATGGCTGGCCTTATCGGAATTAATGCCAACGCGCATTCGTGCCACCGGCATGGGCATTGCTTTAGTACTTAATCAAGGTGTCGCCACCGGTATCGCTGCGGTATTTTTGCCGGTGGTTGGCTCCGTTGGTTATGCCGCGATGTTCCTGGGATGGGCCGGAGCCACCATGATCTACTTCCTAATCGCAGCATTTATATTGCCTGAGACCAAGGGAAGAACCCTTGAAGATATTGAACGTCACTTCAATAAATAACCACGAGTAATGATGGAAAACTAACCATCAAAAATTGTTATTCTGCAAGCACCTTACGAATGCGACCCAATAATCGCGGCGCGGTAAACGGCTTTTCCAAAAACGATTTATGACCTTCTGCGACACCATGCGCTAACACCATGTCATCAGTGTAGCCGGACATAAACAGTACTTTTATGTCGGCGCGTTTTTTCACAACCATGTCTGCCACCTCGCGTCCGCCTAAATGGGGCATAATCACGTCGGTAAGTAATAAATTAATCCTTTTGGGATAATGCTCGCTCACCTCAATCGCTTCATGGCCATCAGCAACAGTCAAAACGGTATAGCCACTCGCTTCTAAGGTATCCCGCACAAACGTGCGCACGGCCTCATCGTCTTCCACCAATAAAATAGTTTCACTTCCACGCACCGCGATCTGGACCGTACTGTCACTGCCCGGTTTGGCTTGCGGACGATTAATGGCTCGCGGTAACAGAATATCGAATTGGGAACCGTGCCCTTTCTCACTCGTGACGAAAATGTATCCGCCGGTTTGACGCACGACACCAAAGACGACCGCCAGTCCTAGACCAGTACCTTTACCTTCTGATTTAGTGGTAAAAAACGGTTCGAAAATACGAAGTCTCACTTCAGGCGTCATTCCTTCGCCTGTATCCATCACAGATAAACGAACGTAATCACCATGAGGGGCTTCGGCAAAATGCTTTGGTGATAACGCGTCATGGGTAAAGTTATTTGCCTCAATGGTGAGCGTTCCACCCAACGGCATAGCATCACGAGCATTTACCACGAGATTCATAACCACTTGTTCAATTTGCCCTGCATCAGCTAATACTTCCCATATATCTGCCGGTAGCTTGGTATGCATAACGATATGTTCACCAATCAATCGGCCCAGTAATGATTCTAATTCCTGCACCACCTGCGAAATCGATAAAATCTGTGTTTGCAGCACCTGCTTACGACTGAAAGCTAATAGTTGATAAGTTAAAGCTGCTGCGCGCTGAGCCGCTTTCTTAATTTGCTGCACATACGACATACACGGATCCGTCGTAGATAAGCGATTCGTCAACATTTCGCCATAACCCATAATTGCCGTCAGTAAATTATTAAAATCATGAGCAATTCCGCCTGCTAATTTCCCAACCGCCTCCATTTTTTGCGATTGGCGCAACTGTTCTTCTAATTGTTCGCGCTCACCAATATTCATCATCATGGAAATAACATCGGTTACTTGCCCGGCATCATCACGCATGGGAGTCGAATGCCATTCGCACGTGACATTATAATTAGATTTGGACTTACTGGTGATCACTTGAATACAGCCACCATCATTTGGTAACACCTGTGATTGCTCCAGGATTTTTACCGTGATTCCGCTAGCAAGGCCCGTAATATGGGTGCCAATTAAATCTTTCGACTGATAACCAAAAATTCGTTCAACCGCAGGATTCGCCGCCGTTATATAGCCGTCTTTATTCCACATTAAACAGCCGACTGGCATATGGTCGATAATCGTCTGCAAATGCACTAATATTCGTCCGCGCTCTTGCTCATGTTGACGGCGTTCGTTTTCCGCCTCCATGCGTTCGGTTATATCCGACGCACGCATGATTGCCGCGATAGTCCGACCATGGTGTTTGACAGGTGACAAATGACACGAATACCAGCGAGACTCTTTATGTACTCCCAGCGCCTTAATATCCGCCTTCACGATTGCATCTTCATCAAACACGCGTCTTATTCCATCTCGAATGATGGTCGCAAATTCTGGCGGCATGAAATTATTCACTGGTGCGCCAAGCACTTCTTCGCGAGTAAATCCTTCCGCAATATGATTGATGAATAATATTGAACCGGTGCGATCG
>CANETI010000179.1 GCA_947440715.1 Planctomycetota bacterium
ATAAATTCTGGGGCCGGACGTACGCGCACAGCGCCTTCTGCAATTTCTGCTTCGGCATCTTTAGCTAAATCTTCAGCGGCCAAACAGAGTGCCAATTTTAAATTTAAATTATGGGCGAATTCTTTATTACGCTCATCAATTTCAGCGCGGTGTAAGGCAAAAAACGCATCGCCCGCTTTGCGAAAGCGATCCCATAATTCTTTGTCGTGTTCACGCGGAACTGGGCCAATGGTTTTCCATGCCACTTGAATGGCTTTCATGCGCTCTGCCGCCCCGCGTCGGTTGGCAAGATCGGCAGGACTACCCTCTAAACCAATACTATCTTGTTTCGACAGGCCTTCCGCTTCGCTTACCAATACCAATTTTTGTTCGTAATTAGCCTGACGTTGCTGATCCATTTCAGCAAAATGTGGCTTAAGTCGATCGTACACCACATCACAAGCAGCTTTAAAGCGCTGCCAAGTCGATTCACGTTTTTCCCCAGGTAATGGGCCAAGCTCTTTCCAGCGCGCTTGTTTTGATTTCATCGCCGCAGCCAACTCCGACAAATCCGCTACGCTAGTTAGCGCTTCGACTTCCGTAATTAATGCTTCCGCATGTCCAAGGTTAGCAAAACGTGCCCAGTCTTCCGCTTCAATTAATTCTTTAAGTGGTGCAAACGCGGTATCGCAAGCAGCGCGGAATCGCGCACGCACCGTGGCAATTAAATCGGGACGCAATGAGCCAACCTCGCGCCAGCGACGTTGTAAATCTTTTAAAACATCAAAACGCGCCTTGCGATCAGCTTCTGCTGGTTCGTTTGCGGCCAATTGTTCCGCTTCAGTGGCCAGTTTTTCTAATACCGATAACATATCCTGATTACGCGTATCGCGTTGTGTACGCGCTGTGCGGCCAGCTTCTTTAAATTGACCATAAGCATCAAGAAAACGAATACGCAACGGATGTTGTTGCGGCAGATCAACAACTAAGTGATGCCAACGTTTGTGTAATAGACGATAACGATCACGCGCCTCAATGCGACGTTCGGCAGTGGCTAACGATTCCGCTTCGGCCACCAACAGTTCTAATTCAGCAAGAACCTCAGGAGCAATGACAATTTCTTTTGGTGCAACCGCTTGCGATGTTGGCGATACCAATTCTCGTTGCACACCTGGGAGCAAGCGCGCAAATTCATCATTCAAACGACTAGTGAATACCGCACGCTGCGGGGCTTCAATCTTTGGTAATGCCTGCCACGCCGCCATCCATTGTTGGCGACGAGTATCGCGCTCTTCAGCTACGATGATTTGACTCACCGATAAATCATTAAGAAATTGTTCATAAGCTTGAATAGCGGCAATGCCTTCGGCGCGATGTGTCGCTGCGCGTTGTGCCTGATCGCGACGAGCGCGTTGAATTCGCTCATCTGCGGTTTTCGCTTCCGGTTCAAGTGCTAAATCCGGGTATCGCGCTAATACTTCAGCACGTTGGCTGTCCAATTTCGCTAATTCACTCTCCGCTCGATCAAAGTCCTGTGACAAAGCCCAACGTGCGGCATCAATCACCAACGGGTCTAATTCTTTACGTCGAGCTTTGCGGCTTTGTTCAACTGATGGTTTGGCTGCTTCTTCCTCTAAAATATTTAATCTCGTTTGCGCCGCCTTACGCGCCGACTCCGCCTTGGCTTTACGCACAACGTCTTTTAATACGCTACGCTTGGACAGGCGCTCAACGGATTTAAGCGCAAAAACACCAGTCGCATCTTGAATCGCGATGGTCGACCACATGGCTGGACCAACATCACTGAAACTACACAAACGATCAAACACCGCAGCGCGAACAGCAGTGTCTTTCGCTTCCAGAGTTAACGTCACTAAAGATTTATGATCACTGACCACGGCGATCATTTTCGCACAAGCGTTAAATGATCGCTCATTAATTAATTTAAATGCGACCGATGACAGCCGTTCGCGCACTAAGCGCACGACTTCGGCATCAGAACTACTGAGTAATGATTCTAAACGATCCTGATCGTTGACGCGTCGCGCTGCCGCAGCACGCACCCGCGCATCAGGGTCGGTCGCAGCTAATTGGGCAAAAATCCCCTGCTGATCATAGGTAAGGTCATTAATACTTTTGAGGCGCACCGATGCATCAGCATCTTTCCACTTCGCTTTGCGTAATCCGAGAAATCCCACGAGCCATACTCCTTAGTCCGCATCGTTCAGGGATGCGGGGGCGCTGTTATCTGCGTTTTTACGGCGGCTCAACTGTCAGCCGAGGGAATCGCCCCCCAATACGCACAGACCCCACTCGCCAACAGCGAATGGGGTCTGTACTGAACCCTTGGGTCAGATGAGCTTACTTGGCAGGCGGAACCTTCGCACCGACCTGTTTATAGCGGTAGTACACTTCAAGACTGAGGCAGCAAAACGCGGTATTGAGCACACGACCAATTTTATCTGAAGGGCCAGTGCCTTGCGGATCCCAACTTCCATCAAAACAGCCATCGCCTTTGCGTTGGGCATTGACGATCACATCACGACAAGTGCCATTCCATTTTTCCCAATGCGCACCACCTGCCTGAAAAACCGCTAAAGTATTGTAATACATGTAGTACGTATTGGTTGGATAACCCTTAATGAAATTCTTAGCCATGATCGCATTAATCATGCTATCCAACATGATGTCGCCGGAATGATGCCCCAGGAATACGGCACATAACGCGCCCATGCACATGCGAGTTGGCTCATGCTCATCGATCTTGTCAGCGACAGCATCATAGCAGTAAGGAAAACCCGACATTGCCGTGTAAGGATCTGTGAGTTTTTGCCAATCAGGATTGGATGCCTTCCAAGCTTTCTCAAGCCAGTTCTTGGCACCTTCCATACTATTGCCGACGTTTAAGCCGCCTGCCAAACCACTCTTTAGTGCCATGACGCACCAACCGGTCACTGACGAGTCGTTGCGGCTAGGAGTAGCCCCTTTGTAGTTCCAGCCCAAACCGCCACCTGAATCGCCTTTGCCATCTTTGGCTTGGCGTTCCATGAGGATGTTCAGGCCCTTTTGTGCTGGCCCTTTCAACTCTGCATCATTGGTCATCGCGTACGCTTCAGCCACAGCCATAGTCGCTACCGCATGTTCATAATTACGTGGACCAAGTTCACCTTCGGCGGTTTGGATCGAGCGCAAATATTCTAAACCTTTTTCCACCGTTGTTTTATATTTATTGGGTGTCTTATGATCGTAACCCGCACCCAAGAAACACAGCACGGCATAGCCCGTACAGGCGACGTTCGCATCGCTTCCATGTTCGTTTGCATTACCCCCCGGCTCACACTTCGGCGTTTCGGTACAATTCACGGGATATTTTTCTGTGTCCCACATTCCATTCGGACTTTGGTGACGCTTAAACCAACGCAGCGCGGCATCCACCGCGCTTTCGCTCGCGCGCGAACCACCGCCTTTGACCAAGGCGCGACGTTTGCCGCCACCACTACGATTACCAAACATACCAGCGGCACCGCCGCCGGCACCGATTGCCATAAACGCGCCGGTCGAACCCATTTCTGAGCTCGCCACCGCTTCTTCGCGACCCTTATTTACTTCCGCTTCGGTGTCTTCTTCCGTCTCGGTCTTTTCTTCCACTGGCACTTCTAAATTATTTATCGGCGCCGCTACGTCGGCTTCCGTCGCGACATTAATTTCGACTTTATTATCAATGGTTCGTTCTAAATCTTTCTTATCTTCCTTCTTAGGAGGAGGATCAATCGTCGTGACCCGCATTGGCGGCAGCTCTTGGTCTTTTTCTTTGGCTGCGAACACCGCGTAGTAAAATATTAAAGCAAATAACGCATGCATGCCGATACTGATGAACCAACCAATCGCACCATTCGGCTCTTTATCGTCTTTCTCTTCTTGCTCCTCCTGTTCCTCGCCATCCAACAATTCTTCTCCTTCCAAGACTTCTTCTTCGCTTGCTCGATCTTTTTGTTCGTCGAATTCATTGCTGCTCATGATGTCTCCTTGGTTTGGTTCATTTACCTGCGTTGGTGAGCCGTAAACGAAAATGGTAGAGAATTGAAATGCGGGTACACACCCTCAGAATTAAAATTGGTATGACCTCATACCTAATCGCTGGTCTTATAACCAAGTATAAACCGCAAACAAAAGCAATTACCTTGACCGTTTTAATCGTGAGTGAATCGCATTTTCAAAATATGCATTTTTTTTCGACATGTAATTCACCCTGGTTTGCGACACCCGCGCATACGTCGCCATACATCTGAACCAACTCCAAGGGAGCTTACCACCTGATTTCGGGTAAAGCTAAAAAATGTTAAAAAAAAAGCGCCCCTCGTCAAAGGACGAGGGGCGCTATCAGATTCAACTTCGAATATCCGATTCGTTTTAGGCTTACTTCGCTTCGACTTTAGCGCCGACTTGTTTATAGCGATAGTAGACTTCCAAGCTCAAACAGCAGTAAACCGTACTGAGCACACGGCCCGTTTCCGAACCATGAAACTTGGTGCCCTCATAGTCCCAGCTGCCATCAAAACACCCATCACCCTTACGTTGGGCATTCACTATCACGTCACGCACGGTGCCATTCCACTTTTCCCAATGAGGACCACCAGCCTGGAACACCGCTAACGTGTTATAGTACATGTAGTACGTATTCGTTGGATAGGCCGTCACCATATTTTCCTTCATGATCGTGTTGATCATGCTGTCCAACATGATGTCGCCAGAGTGGTGACCCAGGAATACTGCGCATAATGCTCCTATGCACGTACGACCATCTTTATCAGCCGTATTGGCAACAGCATCATAAGTGTAAGGAAAGGTCGACGTCGCGGTGTATGGATCTGAGAGCTTTTGCCATTCAGGATTGGCTGCCTTCCAAGCTTTATCCAACCAGTTCTTAGCACCTTCCATACTGCTACCGACGTTCAAGCCGCCAGCCAAGCCGCTCTTAAGCGCCATCACGCACCAGCCAGTTACTGATGAGTCATTTCGTTCCGGTTTGGGCCCCTTGTAATCCCAAGCAAGACCACCACCCGAATCGCCTTTGCCATCTTTGGCTTGGCGTTCCATAATAATATTCAAACCTTTTTGCGATGGCTGCTTTAAATCAGGATCGTTGGTCATGGCGTACGCTTCGCCTAAAGCCATCGTCGCTACGGCATGTTCATAATTACGTGGGCCAAGTTCACCTTCGCCGGTTTGAATCGAACGCAAATATTCTAAACCTTTTTCCACCGTCGTTTTGTATTTATTGGGTGTCTTATGATCGTAACCAGCGCCCAAGAAACATAGTACCGCATAACCGGTACACGCGACGTTCGCGTCACTCGATTTATGCTGCACGCCCGGTTCGCACTTCGGCGCTTCCGTACAATTAACGGGATATTTTTCTACATCCCACATGCCGTTCGGACTTTGATGGCGCTTTAACCAACGCAGCGCGGCATCCACCGCACTTTCACTCGCACGTGAACCACCGCCCTTGGCCAAGGCGCGACGTTTACCGCCACCATTACGATTACCAAACATACCAGCGGCACCACCGCCGGCACCGATTGCCATAAACGCGCCGGTCGAACCCATTTCTGAGCTCGCTACCGCTTCTTCGCGACCTTTATTCACTTCCGCTTCGGTGTCTTCTTCCGTCGTGGTTTTTTCTTCCACGGGCACGTCTAAATTATTAATCGGAGCAGCCACGTCTGCTTCCGTAGCGACATTAATTTCAACTTTGTTTTCAATTTGACGTTCGAGATCTTTCTTCTCATCCTTCTTAGG
>CANETI010000180.1 GCA_947440715.1 Planctomycetota bacterium
GAGATAAATGAATACGACGATGGCGGGAATCACGGTTTGTCTCCCGCTTTAGGTTCAACGTGATCATATTCGCTTGGCCACGCCACTTTCACTAACATCCACATCGTGAGCGAAGCTACTACCGTGTAGAGTGCATGATAAGCCAGACCAATCGGCATCAGGCCGAAGATCAAGGTTTTGTCTTTCCAAAACCAAAAGTCCTGATGCAGGGCAAGTAGCACGACTACCCAAAGTGCGGCAATCCATTTCATGCAGATCTCCTTCGTCCGGTTTTCGGACTCCCGTTATTCATCACGCGACACAAACCATTTACGCTCTTTAACAACGACATCCATCACGTCGCCCCTATCCGTCTGTATGAACGGATAAGGAGAGAATTAATTCAGTTATTTTGCATCCGCTGTTACAGCGTACAGGTGGGTTTGGCAGGCAACATACAACGTACCGTTCGCATAAACCGTCGTCGCATAAATAGGGGAATCGAGCGTCACTTGGTTAATGATTTTCTTTTCCTTTGATGCGGCAAATACTGACCAAGTACCATTTTCATCACCCACATACACCTTGCCGTCTGCGGCAAATGATGAACCCCACATATGCGCTTTCAAATCATGCTGCCAGTATTCCTTGCCGGTTTCGGCATCGAGGCAGAAGAAGAAGCCGGAAAAATCACCGACATAAACTAAACCATCATAAACCGACACGGTCGAGATCGAACGCGCGATCTTATCAAATGACCAGATTTTTGCGCTTTTGGTGACATCGCCCATCTTGGACGCATCAATGCAATGGATAATGCCAACGCCTTCACCATGTTCGGGATCTTGGCCAACGGCGATATACACCCGATTATTATATAACACCGGAGTCGCGATGATTTCGCTGTACGCTTCTGCCGCTGGATATTTTAATTTTTTCCCGTCTTTAACTTTACGCTCATCTGGATTGCAATCATACCACCACACTTTTTTCAGCCAGGCCGTATCGTTTTCTTTATCGGGCACTGGCGTTGGGTTGAATGCGTAACAAAAACCATCAGCGCCACCGAACAGCAATAAGGGCTTATCGTTAATCTTCGCCATCGAAGGCGATGACCAACCACCGTGGAAAATGCGCGGTCCGATTGCCGCGTCGTCTTCTGCGACAAATTCGCCGGTCTTCTTATTTAAGGCGATCAAACTTGGGCTATTCGGAGATGGAATATTAACGTGGGTCCAATCTTGGCCATTGGAGGTCGCCACATACACCAAGTCGCCTTCAATTAAAACCGAACAGTTCGCCGCGTTATGCGGAAAAACACCGAGCTCATCCATCATGTCGTAGCGCCAGACAATGTCCCCATCTAACGGTCCTGGCTGAACTGGTGGGGCACCAACGTTAGCTAAATGTTTTGCTTCATCTTGATAGCCTTGATTGCCATTTGCTAAACCATGCACGTCCAAACACAGCACTTCACAACGATTGGTGACGACATAAACAAAATCACCGTCGACGGTGGGTGACGCCGTAATGCCGAGATATTCCCAGTCATTTACTTTACCACTTTCTAATTTTGGCACGACCAACTGCCACAGTAGCTTTCCCGTCGCTTCTTCAAAACACATCAAATTGCCGCGGTCACCGATATGCTTGGGATCTCGAGGAGATTCATTATTCGTACCAACGTAGACGCGACCATTTGCGACCACTGGATTACCATAGGTTTGCGAGCCTAATTTGGCGGCCCATTTCACCCCCTTGGTGGTGGCCATATCAACTTCTTCAGTGCCTTCCTTGAATTTACCGGGAGTAAATGTCGACGGTAGATTTTTGGCGCTGGTGTTGGCCATATTTCGCTGATTCGTTCCGCCCCACTGCGGCCAATCGCCTTCCGCTGCCGTCATTTGGCCTAATCCAAAAATGAGGGTCGCAAATACTGCTGCGAGTTGCGAGTTTTTGTCAAACATAGATGTGGCCTTTCGCTTGGTCGAAAAAAGATCGTAACTCATAAAGACAGCTCCTGATCAAAAGGGAAATTAACTCGCAGCTAATTAGGAGTAACCAACACGTTATCGATATACACACGCATATCGGTTGGTGAGAAGCCAAATAAACCTGGGGAACCGCTCGCGTGCGCATTTTTGTGCGGCACTTCCAACATCCATGCTGCAGGTTCGGCTTCACCCTTTGGCCACGCCTTCGCGCGAATGACACCACTACCATCGGCCGCGACGTCGACTCGTGATTTAATATGATACCAAGTTTTCACCGTCCACTTGAACGGAATGCTGACGCGAATCAGCTCTAAATTGGAATTGATTTCAAGCTCTTGAGCGTTGCCCTTTAAGATGATGGCGTAGCGTTGATTAATAATGCCAACTTCACTCATTTTGCGCTTGTTACCGTCGCTCATCACGTCGGCTTCTACGGTGTAGTTTTTCATGTCAGGCGTGCCAACGAACGTAATCGCACGTTGAAATAATTTATTTTCAATGGTCTTGGCTAACACTTTATTGCCATCAACCGTGTGGACTTCCCATTTAAAACGTGCGCCAATCCAGGGTAGTGGTGGATAAGCGAACATCAGCGTCGGATCTGCCGGATTAGGAATAACGGTTTGGTAACTTTCGAAATTTTCACTGAGCGGCAAGTTCGTCATAATACGACCACGGATATATCCGGCCACTTGGTCTACGGTTCCTTTAAACATTCCGGCAGATGGGATTTGCTCTGGTTTTGCCGTCAACATGTCAGGACTGGTAAAGCTCGCTTTCATTTCCGCTTTTACCTTCGCCGTTGCAGGTAAAAAAGTTTCCCATTTTGGTTCGCCTGCTGGAACTGGTACTGGCAAGCCATTTCCATCGACACCAAGCAATTTTACAGACTGTTGCTGGCCTGGGCGCAGCAGCACTTCTGCCGGTACCGCGATCAATTGTTTTGCTGGTCCCATACCGCCTGGTTGTGCAGCATAAGCATCTGGTTTCCCAGGTTTCACCGTACCAAAACAATAGAGTTTCTCCGTCGTCAATAAGTACACCCGACCATTGGCCACGGATACAGCACCATTGCATTCACCGGCCACATCAACCTTGCATAATATTTCGGGGTTTCCATCGGTTGGTTTGACGATGGCAAACGTGTGATCCTTGATCGGAACATATAAGCGTCCATCAGCAAACACGGGCGATGAATGCAATTGTTCGATACCTAATTTTAATTTCCATAACTGTTTGCCACTCACGGCATCTAACGCGCATAATTCACCGGTTTCGACAGTGACATAAATACGATCGCCAACTATCACGGGTGAACTACTGAAGGCGGCGGTTTCGCTATTGCGCCAAACCTCCGCGCTCTTCTCTAATATCGGCGCACCTTCGGTTGCTGGCACGGGCGTTTGGCTGCGAGAGAACGCTACCATGCGGCCAATTTCAGAATTATCGAGATTCTCCCGGTTATGCACGGCAATAATATGGTCACCTCCATGTAATAAAATCGTGCTGTTTACGCCGCCTTGAGATAATCCAAATCGCCACACCGGCTCACCGGTATTTGCGTTAACACACACGACATTTCCACATCCCGTTCCGGCATAAAAAACTTCGCGTCCGGCATAAGTCGTGAATACCGGTTGCGAAAAAGAATTATCCTTTGGGCGCACACCTGGGACGGAAATCCAAACCGGTTGTCCGGTACGTTTATCATAGGCGTAAAAGCGATCGCCAGCCGGACCGTGAGCACCCCAATTACTGGTAATGGCGTGAAAAATAATTAAATTACGGTGTACGCTGCATGATCCGGTACGACCGTTGGGAAAAGTCATACGCCCGATTTCTTCCATTAACGAGCGCGACCACAAACTTTTTCCATCAGCATCAAACCCACTTAAAATACCCGACGATGAAATCGCGTACACATTGCCGGTTTCGGGATCAATGGTTGGTGAGCCGATGGAATAACGACGATAAATAATATCGCTCAAAAAATCGTTGAAGGCGTGCGACCAGATTTGTTTACCCGTGGCGGCATCGAAGCAGCGCAATTGTTCTTGCAGATTCGAGTCTTCTCCTTCATAGGTCAAAGCGTAGACGCGTTCGCCGCGAATGACGGGAGTGCCACGACCAGAAACATTCACACTCCATAATTGATTTTTGCCACCTGGTTCCCAGGTTTCGGGTAATCCCGTTTCATTGCTCACACCATTTTGATTGGGTCCACGCCATTCGGTCCAATCCGCAGCCGTCAACGAACCCAGTGCTAGACAGGCGCTGACTCCAGCAACAACCATGGTCCAGCGACGTTGTACTAAACCAGCCATAGAGAACTCCCTCATCATGCAGGACGCCGTGTTTTTTTCCGTTTGTGACGCTGGTCGCATGCAAGCGAACAGCTCAAACAAAAGGCGGCGGCTTGGTAAGATAGTACTTACACGTACTAATTCGTTTACAACTACTTCTTCTTGCTACCCTGCAAAGTTATCCCCTACTGGATCCTGCTTATGAGCGACCTTTTGCCTGATGTTGCACCCGAACCAGCACGCCCACGACTCGCGCTACTACTTCGCCGTGCGTGGTATGGGCTCAATCAAACGTTTCGCCGTCGTATTGCCGAGAGCGGAGTTACCCCCGATCAGTTCACGATTCTGCGCTGGTTGACCGAAAATCCGGACGGAATGACCCAACGCAGTCTAGCCGACGCCATGGCCAGCGATCCCAATACCATCACCGCAATTCTATCTCGTATGTTGAAAGCTGGACTGGTGGAACGCCGCAGCGACCCAGACGATGCGCGGTGCAATCGCATTCGTCTGAAACCGAAAGGTCGCCAGCTACACACCAAGCTCCAACCGTTAGCGAGCACCCTGCAAGACGACCTGCTGACCAGTATTCCCGCTGCGGACCGTGATCAATTTCTGATCCACCTCGCCAGCGTCGCCGCCAATTTAGAGCGACTGGCGGAACAGGAACCAACGAAACCAACCGTAACGCAATAATTTATTTAGTGTTACTGACAACCATCTAATCCCAATTATCCATCATTCACAATGCTGCTTTGTAAGCCATTTATCAAACATTGAACAAGAGAAACGGAGGAACGGAGGAGAAAAATGGATGAATTAAGAACCAGATGGCTGAGTGCCGTCCTCCGTTTCTCCGTTCCTCTTGTTCATTTTTATTTCTTACATTCCGAGTGATAGAGAATAGTTATAAAGCTAACTTAGCTTTATTTAGAATAAAAAACCCATGGAAAAACGCACCGCAACATCCCAGCCAGATGGATTGGTGCTGCGCGATTCCGTTCCGCTAACAGTCGGTACATCCAGATTAATGCTGGTCGCACGCCAATAAGAGCCAATTAAACCAACACCCAGACTGAACGACTGGTTCATCAACATCCAACCATTAATGCCCGCCGTACCGCCATAACGGAAAGCGTTATCATCACTGTGTTGATTGGTCACGCCGTTACTGCTATTAATATCTGCGCTGAAACTTCCGACATTAACGCCAATTTCTGGAGAAATACCAAGAACCAATGATTCATCAGCCATCCAGAATAACGGGATGGCTGAACCAAAACTAAAATCCAAAGCAATGCTCTCAGTATCTAAACGGAAATTAGTCGTACTGGTATCGTGGGTTTCGTAAAATACCCCTAACTCAATAAATGGATGATGGTTTTGTTGCTGGAAATAATAATCGCGAAAATGCACCCAATAACGCGAGCCACTATCAAACTTCGAGTCATTGCCATCGGCCTTAATTTCACCA
>CANETI010000181.1 GCA_947440715.1 Planctomycetota bacterium
AATGGCTTCTTTAGTTTGTGGCATGACGCCATCATCGGCGGCGACGACTATGACCACCACGTCGGTGACTTGTGATCCGCGTGCGCGCATTTCGGTGAAGGCTTCGTGCCCAGGCGTATCGATGAAGGTGACTTCAAGATCGCTGGCTGTGGTAACGGTGTAGGCACCAATGGCCTGGGTAATTCCACCCGCTTCGCCGGCGGCGACTTGGGTTTTACGAATCGCATCCAATAAGCTGGTTTTACCGTGGTCAACGTGACCCATGATGGTGACCACGGGTGGACGTGGTGCGAGATCTTCGGGTTTGTCTTCTTCTTGTGCGGCAGCGTATTCGGCTTCGACTTCTTCGGTAACGTCGCTGGCTTCTTTAATCGTAACGGTCTTCTTGAATTCCATTGCCAATAATTCGACGGCATCTTTTTCAATGACCGAATTAATATTGGCCATGACGCCAGCCATGAATAATTTAGCAATGACGATCGACGATTTAATACCGGACGCTTCACAGAATTCACGCACCGTGCACGGCAGGGAGACGGCGAATTCATTGATGCCCGACAAATCGACTTCTTCAGTGGATAATTGGCGACGACGACTACCGGGTTTAATCGGATTGCCGTCAGCATCTATTTCAGCGTTTTGGCGATGATCGCGTGAGTCGCGTTTAGGACCGCGAGCTGCAGCTGGACCAGTTGGACCACCTGGGCCACGATTTGGACCGCCTGGGCCACGATTTGGACCACCTGGGCCACGATTTCCACCTGGGCCGCCACCTGGGGCAGGAGTTTTACTGCGATCAATAGCGGTAAATCCAGGGCGTTTGCGCGCAGCCAATTTGGCATCGCGTACTTTTTGTGCCATCGCAAGATTTTTACGAATATTATCTTGAATTAAACGGCGACGGTCTTCGGGGCTAAGACCTTCAGTTGAAATCGGGGTGTTTCCGGTGGCTTCTGCTGAGGCAATTGGGGCAACCACTTTTGGGATAACTTTGCTACTGTGATCAGCTTTTTCATGCGTGGCTTTCGCCAAGCTGGCTAATTTGGAGCCCAAACCTTTGAGCGCTTTATTTTCGCTAATTTTAACCGTAGGCACTCCAGCTGCTGGTTTTGCTGGAGTCGCAGGTGACGTCGTAATTGCCGCTGGGGCGACTGGTGCTGGAGCGACCACCGCTGGGGCGACTGGCACAACGGCAATAGGCGCAGGTGCAGCGATTGGCTCGCTTGGTGCAAGTGCCACCGGCGTTGGCGCTGCGGGGCTCGTGGCTAAATTGGACGTGGCTAAATTGGACGTGGCTAAATTGTTCGCGGCCACTGTTGTTGCTGCCGATGCAGCTGCTGTAGCGTTAGATTTTGCGAGTGCCTCGGCATTGTTTTGAGCAACTGCCTCTTTGCGCATCGCTGATAATTCGGATGAAATGCGCTTGGCTTCTAATTCGCGCTTTTTCATTTCCTCTTCGGCAACGAAACGTTGTGCTTCGACGTGCACCATTTCTTCCGTTTCACTCATGAGGCGCGCATTGGCTGCTTCATGTTCTTCGCGTGCCGCGCGTTCGGTTTCACGCCGTGCTAATTCTTCGCCATGCTTGTGACGTTCACCGTCCATGCGCGATTCTTCTTCTTTGCGCTTAGCTTCAGCTTCTTCTTCCAGCTTGCGCTTTTTGGTCGCGATGCCTTTTTGCGTCGCAACTTTCTTTTTATGTTTTTCTTCAAATGCCTTGGCGATGATGGGCGTAAATTCTTTACCATCAGCGGTTTCTAAACCGTCACATGCCAGGATGCGATTGACATCCGCGACCTTCAGGACCGTGTCCAGGCCTTTAGGAAGGCTAATGGAAAGGTCGTCTTCCACCACCTCACGCAGGAGCTTGGGGTCAAGGTTATGTTCAGATGCCAGCTCGCTCAGCTTCATAGGGTCTCGATGCGGTTTTCTTCGGGGACTTGGTGGAAATTGACCAAGTCATGACTTAAACAGGTGGTGAGGCTTCAGCCTGCATGGCAGCTTGTGTTGCTGCGAGTGCTTCGGCTTCGGCGTTGGCCAGCGCGCGAGCGGCTTCATCTGCCTCTTCACGTTCGGCTTGTTCGCGACGTTGAATAATTTGATCACGTTCAGCTTTTTGCTCGACCGTGAGAATATTATTACAATGAGTGATTAATTTTTCTGCTTGATCGGCAGTCACGTGATGCGCGGCAAACGCTTCCACTAAACGATCAGCCGTTTGAGCGGCTAATACGGCGAATGAATCCAGGTGATTGTCGAGGAATACTTCGCGTAAGAAGTCTTCCAATAATCCAGCCGTAATGAGTTGTTGTAACTCCTCTGAACCCTTGGTGCGGGCGATGGCCGCATTTTCTTCGCTCATCACGTCAATTTTGTAACGCGTCAAACGCGCGGATAAACGCACATTTTGTCCCGCTTTGCCGATGGCTAACGGCAGTTGGTCTTGCGACACAACGACGCGTGCACGATCGCGGAAATTGTCGTAACTGATGCGCAGGACGCGCGCCGGCTTGAGTGAATTTTCAATAAACTGCGCTGGATCTTCTGCCCAAGGAATAATATCGATCTTTTCGCCACCGAGTTCATCGGTGACTTTGGTGATACGACTACCGCGCATACCAACGCACGAACCGACTGGGTCGATGCGTGGATCTTGGGTAGCGACGGCGATTTTGGTGCGCCGACCAGGTTCGCGTACGATGCCTTTGATTTCAATCAAACCATCAGCGACTTCTGGGATTTCAGCTTTAAACAGCTCGCGCACGAAATTACCATGCGTACGGGACAGCACTAAACGAACGCGTTGGCCTTTTTTGCCGACGGTCAGTAAATAGGCGCGAATAACGGCGCCTGGACGGTACACTTCCCCAGGAATTTGTTCTTCCTTCGGCAAAATAGCTTCAGCTCGTCCGCCGAGCGAAACGATGACCATGCCGCGTTCTTCGCGCATCACGGAACCAGAAACGATGGTGTGTTCGCGGGCAATAAATTCATCGAACAGTTGATCGCGTTCGCTTTCCTTTAATGCCTGAACAAAAACTTGCTTGGCAACGTTGGCTACAATACGGCCAAGGCGTTCTAATTCGACCGGTTGGTCGTCTTCAAAAGCACGGATTTCACCGGTTTGACGATCAATCGTCAGGGTAAATTCGCCAGTTGCATCAAAACGCTTATTTGCCGCTTGAATGAGTGCGCGTTCGATGTGATCAATAATGACCAACTTATCTAAACTACGCTCGCGAGCAGCCGCATCGACCAATCGCATGAATTCGCCCTGATTCATGGGCTCCCCAATTTCTTCGCTTTTGTGCGTGTTAAAGTGAACTTCAAGTTCGTACGCTAGGTACGGTTGATAAAAAAAGCGTGAGCCCCACGGCCCACGCATCGGTGTGGAACCGAAAGTGAGGCGGACAAGCTATGAAGGTCACTACAGGGGTCAAGGCAGGGGTGGCTCATTCAGCGCGGCAGAACTTTGGTGGATCCGGCGGATCTGCGCCGACGAACCGGTTGGTTGCCATAGGGCGACAACGTTAAAGTAGCTTCCTGCTATATGTTAACGGTCAACCATTCTCGGATCGTGTCAGTTTAAACGCGATATGTTGACTGAACGTTGGTGGCTGCAGCGCTAATGGTCCACCAGGGTGTTGGACTTTGATCGTCTGAAGACGCTCGCCGGTGTTGGGGTCCCACCATTCGATTTCCATGTTTCCAGCGGCAATGTTCGAGCCGATTTCAATACGCGCATCGCTGTGGTTCACCGCACTGCCGCCTTGGCGACCCCATTCGGCATCCAGGACATAGCCCAACAACCGCCCAGGCCGCGACCATGCGCGTAGCCACAGCGATCCATGGGCGCTAACCGCATTCAAAACGATGCTGCGCGCTGCGCTGCCGCGCAGATCTTCGCCAGCAATAAAACGGCTAATGGCCGGATAGGGGGTGAAATAGTTACCTTGATCCAACCATTCAAACCACCACAGCATCGGTGATCCGGCATGGCCACTGACTAAGGCTGCCCACGGACCGCTGGCATGTTCGGCCAACAATTGTGGCTTGGGACAGGCATCCCAGTTGCCGCCGAATTCCGTAGTTAGCACCGGTTTATTAAATTGCATCAATCCACGGCGCGGCACCGGATCCATGGTGCTGCGCCATAAAACATCGGCCAATAAACGATCATTGCCGTGATAGGCATCAATACACAAGTAATCAATTCCAGGTTGTGCCGCAATTTCGCGGTCAACTAAATTGTAATCGCCGCACCAATGGGTGGTTATAGGATGGCCGTAACTATCTAACGCTTTCCACGCCGCGCTGGCACTTTCATGCCACGTGCGCACCGTAGAGCCACGACCAGCAGTCAAGTTCACTTCAGACCATAATTTCCAGCCAAGGATGGCCGGATGATCGGCATAACGCGCAACGATATAGCGACGTAACTGTGCCTGACCCGCCAACGCATCCGCATGGGTAAATAACTCCGCTGCTTGGTTAATCGTGCCGCCCAGTAATTTATTGTAAGGGTTATCCCCCCATTCCGCATCGTTGTTGGTCGAAGCTTGACCATGATTATGTAAAACTAAATTAACGCGAATCCCTAAACGATAAGCGATATCTAATAATTGATCTAAACGCCAAGCATTGCTAACGCTGTAACGTCCTTGGCCATAAAAGCCGGGCCAATTACTACGCCATTCTAACGCTAAATTCCACGAACTCATCCACACTTCGACGGCGGTGACTTTATGCGCGGCTAATCGGCGTAAATACGCTTCGTAAGCAAATAATCCACGGTCTGGCGTCAGTATCGTGCGTAAGTGTTCTGATCCACGGGTATCATAAACAGAACGTAAATTCGGCCCAATCGGCCACCAAAATTCACCCGCGACGGAAAAGAAACGCGGATCATTTTTATCCACGCGCACATAACCATCCCACGCCGAACCCGTAACCGTTAATGGTGGCAATGCATAGGTAATGACTCGCTCACCCCAACGCGCCGTAATCTGAACCTGATGCGCACCAGCTTGTCGCGGACGGAAGCGTAGCGAAAAATGACCTGCTGTGGTTGGCGAAATTTCATCACGGTCACCGCGATCATGCTGCGCCATCGGCTGATTATAAAAACCAGGAATTGATTGCGTCGTGCCATCCGGAGCGGTCACCACAGCGTCTAAAGAAAACTCCGCCGCAGCAAAAGGGTTATTAGGAAACGGAAAAGGACTGACATCTAATGACCAACGTTCACCCGTGTTGACCTGCGCACCGCTGGTGCGGACATCAACCAACTTTGGTGCCGTGGTCAAAACCGGAGTCAGCGGCACCGCCTGTAAATCCGCAACCGTGATAGTTGCTCGACTGGAACTCGCCGACCATAAAAATAAACCCGCGCCACGCACTTGCGCCGCATTCGCCGCGTTCCACGCCCCACGTTCGTTTTGGCTAATTAACGTCCCCGACCCAGTCACCGGTAACGTGATTTGATGCGTCCCAGGCGTCAGCACCCCAGAGCGCATCCCTTGAAACCAACGACCATGCTGATCGACCACAAAAACACCCACACCCAAATCCGCTGGGGCATCCTTGGGCACCGTGACGGTCGCCTGCACGGCTGAAAGTGGTCCCACCACCGGATCAGAAATCCGTACCACCGTGGTTAAAGGAGCATTCAGCGCCACCGCTCGTCCAGCGTCCTGCGCTGCAATGAGCGAAGAAGAGACCAGTAAATGCAGCGCAAACGGTAAAA
>CANETI010000182.1 GCA_947440715.1 Planctomycetota bacterium
CACACCACGACTATGCGCATAGGCGACAGCTTCCGCCACACGCAATAATCCTTCGACTAGTTCTAAACGCGAACGTTTACCGGCTGTCACTACGGCAAATAATGTTTCACCAGATAATCGTTTCATGGTAAACGCCGGCTGACCATCAGCCCGACCTAAATCATAAACTGGAACAATAGCCGGATGTTCGAGCGCCGCCGTGACCGCTGCTTCGCGACGGAACGAAGCTTCACGCAGATGATAGTGTTCCAGCGTCTCGTTTGCTTGCCGTGGCTTAAGCGTTTTTAAGGCGACCACGCGATCCAGTGATCGATCACGCGCTGAAACCACGTGCGCCATACCACCAACACCTAATTCGTCATCCAAACGCAAACGCCCTAAACCGGCGTCGGCGATAAATCCCTGTGCATCGGCGGTCACTTTGACCTGTCCTAAGGTGCCTGTCCCATCTCCACCAGCAGCATCTAATAACCGCTCAACCTCTTCTGAAGTTTGCTGATCAAGCCATTGTTCAATTTCAGAAAAACGCGACGGGCTCAATTGCCCCAGGCGATAGGCTTTGATTTCAGACAATGACGGTGCGGACATGGCGGGGAGTTTAGGAAATTACCTTTAGTAGGGAAGCACAGAGCGCAATCGACCGTGAGATTGAAACTCCAAAAATCATGGTGCCTATGGAGCCAGCAACGCATGTTGCTCCGCCACCATCGCCGCACTCAGCGGCAAATACCCATCTTTGATCACGATCTGCTGACCAGTTTTGGACAGCACGAAGCGAATGAACTCGGTCACCAATGAATCAGCTTTGGCTCCCGGTTTCTGATTAATGTAGAGGTATAAGAAACGAGAGAGCGGATATTTTCCTGCTAAAATCTGATCGTACGTCGGCGCAATCGCCGGTTGATCGCCATCAGCGATCGGCACGGGACGTACGGCAGGGGTCAGGTAGCCACCTCCAGAATAGCCGATGCTACCGCGTTCCTTCGCCACCGCAGTCACCAAGATGCTCGATCCCGGTTTTTCCTGCACCGTCTTTTTAAAGGTGCCGGACATCAGGAACCGTTGGTGAGCGACACCGTAAGCGCCAGAAGCAGAATTTCGTCCGAACAACGTGATCGGCATGGCGCTCCACTCGCCGGTTAAACCAAGCCCACCCCAGTCCGTCACATCCACGCCTCCGCGTTTAAAAGTGGTGGAGTAAATCTGGTCCAGTTGCACCAACGACAGGCTCGCAACCGGATTATCCGGATGGACGAACACCGCCAACGCATCCAACGCCACTACGATGCGCGTCAGCCGATACCCCAATAAACGGTCGAACACGACGAGTTCACGTTCAACCATTTCTCGCGCCATCGGGGCGATCTGTGAATTGCCATTGGCCAGAGCGACGGGCGCGGCCTCGCCCCCCTTGCCTTCAATCTGAACGTTCACCGTGGAGTATCGCTTCTGGAATTCCTCTGCCCAAAAAGTCATCAGATTGTTGAGCGTGTCCGAACCCACGCTGTTCAAATTACCAGACAACCCCGCCACCGGCTGGTACTCCGAAATCGCCGGATCGACCTCGACGGCCACCAAGCCGTGCGCCAGCAACATGAACAAGCAACCACCGATGAGAACGGGATACATGGATGACCTCCGACTAGGGGTTTTCTGATCAAGCCATTGTTCAATTTATTACCAGCGCGACGGGTTAAACTTCCAGACGATACGCTTTGATCTCAAACCATGACCGTGCGGACATGGCGGGGAGACTAGACACTCACGGTTTGCAGGGAAGAGAAGAGACCCTCGCCATATCAATATTTCTATTCGGTTCAGGCGATTCCACCGCGAAACGCCTGTACCCGATTCACATCATTCACAGGAGTGACTGTGAATCTTATCAAAAATCATTTTTTATTTTTGACGCTTCAGCCATTTTTCCCACCACCAGGCGTAGATAACGGGGACAGAGAATAACGAAATAAAGTCCGCGATCATTCCGCCAATAACCGGTAAAACCATGGGACGCATGACTTCGGCGCCACGTCCATCGCTCCATAAGACAGGGATTAAGGCGAGTAACGTCGTGCAATTTGTCATCAGGGCGGGTCGACGACGACGAAGTCCGGCGATAAATACTCGGCGGTGAAGATCTTCCACATCTTTTGGCGGTATGCGGAATGAATCATGCAAATAAGAACCCAATAAAATACTGTCATTGAACATCACGCCCATAAGCACCAAAAAACCAACCGCGACAGCCGTGGTCATCTCTGCGCCGGCCAACCACACGGCAATAAAACCGCCTGCGGTGGTGACACTTAAATTGCAACTCACGATTACCCCGGTTACTAACCAAGATCGCGTGCCAATTAAAATCAGCACTAACATAATCAAGACCGATCCAATCAGCGCCCATTGCATGGTGGTGGCGGCCTTGACTTGTTGCTCATAACGGCCAACCCAGCGATACGAAACTCCTGGGGGTAAGATTAAACGTTTTTCATCAAAGGCGCGGCGTAGCGTTGCTTCTGCATCGGCAATAACTTCAAATTCCCCCCTGCCTTCTGCGCGCAGTAACACGTATTGAGTGCGTAGACCGCCTTCGCTGCGAATTGCCATTGGTCCAATCACATTGGTAAACGCTTGGTTCGCGGGATATTCCTTAGTGAGTGTCCACGATCCGGTGGTCGTAGTCATAACTTTGGCGAGCTGTTCACCCGCAGGTAGCGTCACCAATACTTGTTCATCGTTAATAATGGTCACATTGCGTTGCGTCGAAAGCGTTTGTGCACGCAGCCATGACCCCGCACTGATTCCACGTAAAGCCAATTCGTACACCACTGGACGGGCCGCCAGCAAGGTGAGTGGGATGGCGCCATGTTGCCCATTTCCGCGTGGCACTTGCACCTGATCTATTTCATCGGAATCATCACGTCGCTCACGGCTATAACGAATTCGTACCGCGTAACGACGGGTACCTTCAACCGACCACGCCACTGGCATGCCACCCAAAGCAATTTCGACGGCCTGCATGACTTGTTCGGTGGTAATGCCAAAACGTGCTAAGCGTTCGCTGTCGAGACGTAATTCTGCATATGGTTTACCGCCTTCGCGCTGCATCTGCACATCCATGGTTCCAGGAATGCCGCGTAACATTGGCTCGATTTGTTCGGCTAACCGCTCCATCGCTACGTGATTATCGCCAACCAATTGCAAAGCCAAAGGTGAACGTATGCCTGTCGATAACATAACCACACGAGTTTCGATTGGTTGTAACCAACTAGGCGCAACCCCTGGGATATCGGTTACGGCTGCCAACACTTGCCGTACTTCAGCCAACGTGCGTGGCCGTCGGGTTTCACTACCATCAAGTGCGATAATATCATGCGCTGGCCACGCATGATACGGCTTTAATTGAACGATCGTTTCGATCATACCGATGGGCGCGGGATCTAACGCCGATTCAGCACGACCCATTTTACCCATAACGAATTCCACCTCTGGAACATCGGATATCGCTTTATTTTGCGTTTCCATCACCCGCAACGTTTCTCCGATACCGGCGGCTGGGGTGAGCGAGGGCATAAACAATAATGATCCTTCATCTAAGGGCGGTAAAAAACTGGAATCAATTCCAGGAAACCAGGCCTGCAAGGTTGTATCAAGACGTGTGTGGCGCAAATCCGCCCCCACCACACTAAAAGCGGCCGCGAGTGGCTGTGATAATGATTTCCAACCCAAACCAATCATCCAGCCAGTGCTCGCCAAAGTTAAAATGACAATCGTAAATACCATTTTGTGCCGTAATAAACGGGTCAGCGCCCAATCATAACTAACGCTAATTCCGCGTGAAATAATATTATCTTCTGGGTCAACCAGACGTTCGCGCCCTAAGCGCCAAATTAACAGACCGGTCAAACCACCGGCGATTGGTCCTGCGATCCATCCAGGAATAAGCACCAACCAACGCGCATGATCACGCGGAATTTCTATTCCGCTCAGCCCGATCCATATTCCAACCACTCCGGTGCCAAATCCCGTTAGCAGCATTAAAATACTACGACGCATCTGCCACGGTGGCAGTAAAAATCGACAGATCACCGGCACCAGCAATAAACCAAAGAGAACCGCCATGGTAATGGCAAGGGTTTTAGTAATTGCTAATGGGACAAATAAACGCCCGGCTTGATCACTCAGCATTAATATGGGCAAAAAACCAATGATCGTCGTCGCGCCGGAAGTTAATAACGGACGGGCGACTTCTTTCGTCGCGTTAATGACGGACGCTTGCACTTCGTTGTCCCAGGGTGCCCACGTACCAAGCTGACGACCAGCAGCACGTTCACGTTGCAGCTGACATAAATGCTGGGTAATATTTTCCGTCATAACAATGGAGAAATCGACCATCACACCAATGGCAATGGCAATTCCCGCTAAGGTCATCAAATTCGCACCAATACCCAAACTATACATGGCGATAAAAGTAGCGGCCACACCTAAAGGCAGCACGACGGCCACGCAGAAACTCGCACGAGCATGTAACAAAAAGAATAATACCACCAATATCGCCACCACTATTTCTTCTATTAACGTATGTACCAATGTCGTCCGCGTTTCTAGGATTAAATGCGAACGATCATAAAACGGGACCGCGGTAAGTTGCTCTTGTTCTAAGGCTGGACGCAGCAACTGTAATCGCTTTTTGATGCCACGAATTACCGTAGTTGGATCTTCACCCACCCGCATGGCGATAACGGCACCCACCTGTTCTTTCTCACCATCGGTTAATAATCCCTGCCGTACGGCACCGCCTACTGAGATAGCGGCGACGTCTTTCAGCCGCAAACCGGTTCCTCCTCCATGCGCTGAACTACTTCGGATTACCATATTTTCGACCTCGGTGATCGAACGCACAAATCCCACTCCGCGTAACATGGTTTCAATGCCGGCTTGTTCGACCGCCATTAATCCGACATCGCGGCCAGCGCGACTGACCGCCATCATTAACATGTCGATCGTTAATCCCAATTCTTCTAATCGCGTTGGATCCACATCAATGTGATATTCTCGCACCACCCCACCAACGGGTGCCACTTCAGCTACACCGCTCACACCGGCTAATGCGGGCACCACCAATTGATCAATGACGGAGCGTTTGCGTTCAATGTCGCGCTGACCTTGCAACGTAAAGGCAAACACTTGCCCCATCGCTGTGGCATCGGGTCCTAATCGCGGCGCAACTCCAGTTGGTAAGAGCGCCTGCATTTTTGCCAATCGTTCTAATACTCGCGTGCGACAATCATACAAATTACGGTTCTCTTCAAATATGACATAAACATAACTGCTGCCCGTGAGCGACAAACCGCGAACGTTTTGCACTCCAGGTAAGCCTTGTAATTCACGGGCCAACAAGGCAGTAACTTGAATATCAATATCTTCAGGGCTTTTCCCCGTCCATTCACTCCAAACAATAACTTGATTATCGGATAAATCCGGGATCGCGTCGACCGGCACACGATTCCACGACCACGCGCCAGCCAACGCAATCGCGATGACTGCGGCGAAAATTATGACCGGATTTTTTATCGACCAGGTGAGCATGTCAGAAGGTGTCCGGAAGTCCGGAAGTCCGGAGGTCCGGAAGTCTCATGGTACATGAATTCATTTTGTATCTCTGTCGTTTTTAAATGAATAAAATATCAGCATAGAAATATACTAGGTAAATAAAGACTTCCGGACTTCCGGACCTCCG
>CANETI010000183.1 GCA_947440715.1 Planctomycetota bacterium
AAGCATTGCCGGAAGTCATGCGCCAAACACCGACCGTACAAGCCGCGTTGATTCAATTACAGCAAGTGCGTACGGATGCGGCTCTTTCGGATGCGGCGGGCATAAAGGCCCGCGCACAGGTTGCGATTGATTTGAGACAGCCACAAGAGGCCGCATTATTATTACATCCACTCGCCGCACAAGATTCTGCGGCATTAATTATGTTGGCAAGTATTCCGCAGCAGGCGTTAGATGCTTACGTGAATACGCCAGCGATGCGTGATCCGATGGCAGCTCAGGTGGTCGGTATTACCTTTGCTCAGCGCGGCGATCTAAATAAAGCCTGGCCATTATTGCAATTTGCGCTGACGGACCGTGCAATGAAACGGACTAATGCGCAACAAGCCTCATTGTGGTACTGGAGCGCATTGGCGGCCGAAAAATATGCGCCAAAACTGGTGAGCGATTTACGGCAAAATTTATTGAATATTCCTGGCGTCGGCCTGGAAATCGGACTGACCTGGTGCGCTGAAGCACAGCGACGTGAACATCAGGGTGCTGGGGCGGACGATATTCGTGCTGCATGGGAGCGAGCGGCACTTGCTTTGCCCACCAATCACCCCTGGCACCCATCCGCTACCTGGCGAGCGGCTAAGACTTACCTCGATGTGGATCAACCAGAGACAAGAGAAAAAGCTCTTGCCCTCTTGCTTGCCGCGTCCGCAGTTGGTGACAGTGAAGACCATCGACGCTGTCGTTTTTACCTCGCGCAGCTCTACGAACGCATACAAAAACCGCAGGAAGCGCGGCAAATGGTGGATTCTTTGCGTGCTGGGGCTTCGCGTGAACAGGCCGAGCGTTTAGACCTGCTAGCAGCACGGTTGCGTCTGGCAATATCGTTGGAAGTCCAGAGTGATCCGCTTGATGCGGAGAATTGACTAACCGCTAGCTGGCCTTTGACAGTCTAAGTTACAGCACTTATGGTCTCCCGTGGACTCCCCCAACCAGGAGCAGACAGTGTCCAAGTTATTGATCAGCAAGTTTATAAGTTGCATGGTCTATTACTTTGCCGTGTGCTCCGACTCTGGGCAGGGTTTCTTCGGCGCTGACCAGCAGGTAATTGCTCCATGATTCTCATCAACCTATTGCCGCCAGAACTGCGCCGACGCCAAGGTGGCGTCAGTCCACTGTTTATCAGCGTCGTTGCTGGTGGTGGAACTTGTTTATTACTGCTCTTGCTGTGGTTGTATATTATTGTGATTCGCATCCCGAACGCTGAACGGTTGATTATCGAAAAGAATCAAGAATTGGCAGATAAAACGATTCAGGCCGAGGCGGTATTAAAAGTTGAGGCGCAAATATTAGAAGCAGAAGACCGTCGGGAACAAATTGTGGGTTTGATGCAGCGTAAGGTCTACTGGGCGCATACGCTTGATGATTTTGCCACCATGCTCAATGGCCCATTTACGGTTCCTGGCTTTGATGTGCGTTGCCAAGATTTGACCATTAGCGAAGCTGCAGCCGTGCCTGGCGCTCGCCGTCCATCCGGTGGAAAGGAAGCCGCAACCGTCGCCTTCTTGGTCAAGTGGCGGTATAAATTACTGGGGAAAGAGCGCCAATTGGCGGGCGATTATATTAAGTCATTTTTTGAAACGATAAAAACAAACCGTTTTTGGACTGAGCATGGTTTTGCGGGCATCCCTGAGCAATCATATAAGGGTGATACGCCACGTCCGAATACAAAAATTAGTAGGGTTGTTATCGAAGGTGATCTCGATTGGCAGCGGCAAAAAATTGTTGAAGATCAGGTGAGGAAATAATTATGGCGATTAAAAGCTTTAATGACCTCAATCGAAACCAGCAGCTTGGTGTGTATATTGGCGTACCAACTTTGGTCGCCATCATTATCTGCGTGTTGATCTATCGTTCATTGGGGGTACTTGGCGCTGATCCCCATGATGGTTTGCCAAACTTCATGCACCGCAATTTGCCCAATAATAAATGGTCGGTAATTGAGGGTTTAAACACAGAGATCGCAGCGAAGGATGTCATCATTGCTCGAGGGCCTGCGGCGAAAATTAAATTGGCAAATTTGGAAGCGGATATCAAAGCTGGACGTGAGCGTCTGCCGTTGGAATCGGAAAAGACAGAAATGCGTCTTTTGATTGAAAAACTGGCGCGAGATATCCCTAGTGATGTAGGCGCGGTTCAAGTTCGCTCGGTCAAAATTACCGAAAATGTTGGTGCCGCAGCTTCCGTTCGAGGTGCCAGTTCAAGGTCTGGTAGCAGTAGGCCTGAGCAAATTACGTATCAAACTGAAATTGTCGGCGATCTGAATGGGATCATTAAGTATATTGATATGATCGAAAAGAACCCGCGTTTTATGTTAGTGAATTCGTTCTCGTTAAAGCCGGGGAAAATTGGTGAGGATGCAGAAAAACGCCAGACAACTCTGCCGCATGAAGTGAAAATGAATATTATCACTTACGTGTATAATCCTAGCGGTGAGGTAAAATGATGCGTTTTAGCTTACTGACCTTAATGGCAGCCGGCGCTCTCATCGCGTCCAACTTTTTGTTTGGTGTGGTGGTTGCTGGGGATACGCCAGTTACGAAACCTGTGGTTGAATCGCCAGTGAAGGCAGCGGGCAAGGCAACGGGGCCGTTTGCGCAATTGGCAGAAGAAGAAAAGTGGACGTTTGATCCGCCCGTTAATCGTGTCGATATTTTTTATGATCTTGAAGCGATGTTGGAAAAACAATTTGGATCAGAGTTAGTTGATCAAAGAATTATTCCGGGCGTACGCGCCCCAGGTGATGAAATCAATCAATTGCGCGAATGGGCCAAGGGTGAGCTCAGTCGTATTGAAGGATTTATTTTTGAGCGTAAGTGGGACGATGCCCTCAAAACAACGGAATCGGGCATAAAGAAGTTACAGCCACGCGTGGGCGATGATTCTGCTATAGCGCAAATTACAGATAAGATGAAGCGTTACCGCGCTCAGGCTGAAGAAGCCAAAATTTTCGAAGAAGCGCAGGAGAAGTTTGACGCATTGGGCTTGCGCGTCGAAGGAATACTCTGGTCCCCTGTTGGCAGTCTCGCGGTTATCAACGGAGAGCCTCGTGCTCGCGCCATAAACGAGCGCGTCAAAGATTGCGTCATTATCAATATCGATACCAACCGGGTGGACTTTCTGTTCCATTACAATCGTCGCCGCTTCGAATTCCAACGCTATGTTGGTGAAGAAGTGGTAGCGAATAAACCCGGACAAACCAAATAGCGAGCTTGCTTATGCACCTGCGCCATCTCGTAATTTCTAGCCTGGCGGCACTATCCATAGGAGCGCACGGTACTGCCGTGTATGCTGCCGATGCTTATGGTACCGGCCCGGTCGATGCGACCCAGCTGATCACTCTTGAGACCAGCGATAAGCCGCTCGAAACCGTTTTGCAGTGGATCAGCAGACGTTCGGGTGTGAATATTGTTTGCAACGAAGCCGAGCAACCGCGCATTACGCTGCGCTTGGTTAATGTAACTTGGCAGGAAGCGGTAGAGCAAATTGCTGAGCGTTACGATCTCGTGGTAGAGCGTAAGAGTGACCGCGTATGGCAGTTGACTCGTCCGCCTAAAGTGCGCATGGAATTCCAAGACGCTCGCTTGACGGTGGTGTTGGAGGCCTTGGCGCGACAGGCAAATGTTAATATCGTGATCAGCGACGATATTAATGCGGATCGCCGCTTGACGATGACCCTGAATGGAGTGCCTTGGCGCGAAGCGTTAGACGTTATCGTGCGCGCTACGGGATACGCCTGGATTGAACAGGAATACCAGATTATTCGAGTGGTATCACAAGAAAAACTCGTGAAAGATCTGCGAACAAAGATTTTCCATCTTAATTACAGCACCGCCAAAGAACTCGCGGTAGTTGTCACTGATGTTAAGAGTCCCGACGGGAAAGTCATCATTGATGCACCGTCAAATAGCTTAGTGGTTACCGACACGCCAGTGTCTTTGGAGGCGATCACCAAGTTAATTATGACACTTGATGGCCGGACACGTGAAGTGCAGCTGGAAATGAAATTCGTAGAATTTTTAAATTCGGATGCGCAAAAGATTGGTTTCGATCCAATTAATACGTCATTTGACCTCAAGGGCATCGGTCAAGTCGCGCCTGTGTTTACCCCGTTCAATGATATTTTTGGTGCCGGCGTGAGTTTCGATACGACGTCCCCATCCCCAGCGAATTCGGGTAATTTCACCGCCAGTTTCGCTTTCGAAGCGTTGACGACATTGAGTAGCGCTGAAGTGTTGCAGGCGCCGCAAATATTGACGCTCGATAATCGCCCAGCATCGATTGTCATTGGCCGGGAAATTCATTATGCGGAAACTACGATTACACAAAACCCAAATGGTAGTGGTTCGTTGATTACCTTGAAAGAAGCCAGTTCGAGTCCGGTGAAAGACGGTATCAACATCAAATTGACGCCACATATCACCAGCGATGGATTTGTGTCCATTGAGCTTGAAGCGCTCAATGACAAGGCGACTCTAATTCAGTTTACTAACGGACAGTCACCGAATTCCCCAGATTTTGCTGCGATTGAATTGCCCACTAAAAATACCACGGAAATTAAAACTACGATCATGATCGCCGATGGTAAGACAGGCGTTATTGGCGGTATTTTGACGAACGAAAGTCGAGATGATACTCGTCAGGTTCCTTTGTTGGGCACCATACCGGGCTTGGGTTGGTTGTTTAAGAAGCGCAGTGAGAGCATTGAGCAGCGTAACCTGACCATTTTCATTACCCCGCGTATTATTCCGAATTCGGACAAGAGCGAATATGAAGATGCGAAATTGAAGTTGCGCGAGCGTCTTTCGGGACTGGATTTGCGTCCGAAAGTTGAAGCGGAAACGAATACCTCATTGGGCGAGCCCTAACGGACTTCGTATCGAATTAGGTTCAAGAACGCCTCTGGAAGGTAATCCAGCGGCGTTTTTTTTGCTAAATGTGTGTCGGAAGTGCCGGCTAAGTATGTTCTTGCGAAGTGGTTGTGGCGGAAAATGATTGTTAGCTACTTGTGGAAATAGGCTGTCTGCCTACCTTGCCTGCTTCACTTTGACCGTTCTAGCTGCTCCCGAATGAGGTTGAGCGCTAGTGGTCCCACCGGCTGTGCCGCAGTAAGCTCGCAGCTTTCTTTATTTGGATCGTTCCCATGGGTTCCCATATTTTAATGAATGTACTCGACGAGCAAGAAATGCGCGTCGGTGTCATCCGCAACGGTCGTCTTGAGACGCTTATTCATGAGCGTATCGGCGAAGGCCAGCATCTTGGCAATATTTACAAAGCGCGCGTGGCGAATGTTGAGCCAAGTTTGGACGCAGCCTTTCTTGATCTTGGTAGCGGCAAGAATGGATTTATTCATATTGATGAAGTCATTCACGCGAAAGGTCGTGGAGCACGTGTTGAGCAGGTCTTGCAGCCTGGCCAAGAGCTGATGGTGCAAATCACGAAGGAAGCGATTAAGGACAAGGGACCATGCGTGAGCATGTATGTCTCCGTGCCTGGTCGTTACTTAGTGATGATGAATAGTGAGCAGGCGAAAGGCGTGTCCAAGCGGATTGAAGATCCTGCGGTGCGCAAACGCTTAAAAGCATTATTGACTAGTTTTGAGCCGCCGAACGGCATGGGTTTTATTGTTCGTACCGCATCTGCCGAGCGTAGCGAATCTGATATTCGGCTCGATTATGAATTTCT
>CANETI010000184.1 GCA_947440715.1 Planctomycetota bacterium
AAGTGGTCAGCAACTCAAATCCATGCGTCGTCAATTGCCGCCGGAATTGTTACGTAAATTAGAAGTTGATCCCTTATTCCAAATCATGACGGGTGATCAGCAATGGATTGATCCTTATACCGGCGAAGCGGTTCCCGCGACCCAAGGTCGTTTAGAATCAGCTCGTAATCATTTGATGGAAAATGGTACTTGGCGTGACCGTGAGCCAATGCCAGTCCAACAATTGGAAATTATTCGTTGGCGTATTGATTTAATGCGTTTGTTGCCGGTCGAACCACGTCTGCGCATTTTTGCCCGCGACGGTCGTTGGCTTAATCCATTTAATGGCGAATTGGTTTCTGATATTGTACGCGAAGAAGGTAAAATTACTTCGCACACCATTACAGCCATGGGTCGCGTTTTAAGTGTCTGTCAAGAAGCGCTCAGTGGTCGATTACTTGATAGCCAAACGTTGTCAGGAAAAATTCAACAATTTGGCATTGGCCGAACCGAAGCGCCGAGTCCTGCCGCGAATCCCAACGCGTTGTCATCAGACATGGCAAAAGCGCGCAACGTGCAGCAAAATATGCTCGCGGATCTGCCCACAGTTGATGGCTATGATATCGCGGTGCACTTTAAACCACATAGTGGTGTGAGTGGTGATTTCTACGAAGTGATCACCATGAAAAATGGTCATATCATGTTCGTCATCGGCGATGTGAGTGGTCATGGTATGCAGGCAGCGTTGGTGGTCGCGACCGCACTGAAAACATTACGTTTTTTGGCGCGGCAGACGAGCAATATGTGCAATCTGCTTATTCAATTTAATGATGAAATCCGCGCTGATTTATTGCCGGGACAATTCATCACTATTTTTGCCGCCGAATTAGATCCCGTTTCCGGTAGTTTGAGTTGCGTTCGTGCGGGTCACCACTCTGGTTTATTGCTGAGCGCCAATGGCGAAACAGTCTTGCAAAAAGTTGGCAAGACGGGGATGGCAATTGGCTTGGCGGCAGGTCCGATTTTCGCTGGAAGCGTCCATGTCGATGTCGTGCATTTACATCCCGGTGATGTGTTGATGCAATACACGGATGGATTAACCGAAGCGATGGATAGCGAAGGCAATGAATTTGGCGAGTTACAGTTATATTCCAGTTTTTTTGCTCACGCGAATTTGTCGGCACAAGATCTCGTTGATGCCATTGCTGTGGATGTGGTATCGCATGTTCAGGGCCAATTAGACGACGATTTAACAATTTTTGCTTTGTCGAAGCTGCCCAATGAAGACATGGGTGGAAGTGGTGAATGGGACGGAATTGAACAGAAGGGCTGATCGTGCGCCGTTGGTGGTCCCGATTGGGATTTTTTCGATGAACGTATGGTCATCAGCATTTTTTTAATGAAGTAGTTATTTATGAAGCGCTTAGCTATTTTTGATCTTGATGGAACGCTGATTGATTCGCGGGCGGATTTGGCTGCATCTGGTAATTATGCGCGTGAAGCCATTGGTTTGCCATCCTTACCGTTAGCAACCGTGAGTGGTTTTGTCGGTGATGGCTTAGATAAATTAATTGAACGATTAATTCCTGCGGCGGATAAGCGCGGCGCAGCGAAACATATTTTTGAAACCCATTATCTTCAGCACTGTTGTGACCAAACTCGCCCCTTCGCTGGCATAGTTGAGACATTAGCGGCCTTACAGGCGCAAGGTTGGATATTGGCGGTGGCGACCAATAAACCTGGATTATTTACGGAAAAGATCTTGCGTGGGTGTGGAATATTTAATTATTTTAACGAGATCCGTTCTGGCGATGGTGCGCGTAAACCAGATCCTGGACAATTGCTTGATCTCATGGGATGTACTGGTGCGGTAGCGCAGTATACGTGGATGATAGGTGATCATCATACCGATGTGCGCGCAGGACAGGCAGCTGGTTGTCGCGTTGCGTTTTGCCTGTGGGGCATGGGGCATCGCGATCAATTATCGGTGGATGCACAAGTCGCATCACCGCAGGAATTATTGCTGGCTTTGGCCGCATGAACCCGGCGCGCATCGTTGATGCGGATGGATATCCCATAACTCCTGACGTGGTATTAGCAGCCTATCATCATGGGTGTTTTCCGATGGCCGATGACCGTAATGGTCGATTGCGTTGGTATCGGCCCGCTGAGCGGGCGATTATTACCTGGGATCGCTATCAAGTACCTAAGAGTTTGAGTAAAGTGGCGCGGAATCGTCAACCGTATCAAATAACTATTAATAAAGATTTTCCTGCCGTCATAGCCGCATGCGCCGAACGCAGCTCCACGTGGATTTCAGATGATGTCGAAGCGTTGTACGTTGCTTTGCATCGACTTGGTCATGCACATTCGGTAGAAGCCTACGACGCCGCCGGTGCCTTAGTGGGTGGCTGTTATGGCTTAGCGATTGGTGGGATATTTTGTGGTGAAAGCATGTTTCATCGTGCGCCAGACGCGTCGAAACTGTGCGTCATGTTTTTGATTGAGCGGCTCCAAGCAAACGGCTTCGCACTGTTAGATTGCCAGCAGCAAACACCCCACATGGAGCGCTTTGGCGCATACGTTGTAGATGAATCAACTTACGGGGAATTGCTTGAGCAACATGCTGAAGAGCGGCCTTTTCCGTAACTATTTCGGGTGGTTGGAGTCTGTGCGCAACAGGTGGGAGGTTGCTCACGGCCTAGAGTACCACATGGTTCCGCCCTGCCATGGCTGACACTCCCACTTCTGCTCCCACTTCGACTGCCCCTGAACTTGCAAACGAAACGGCGCGCCGCCGAACGTTTGCCATTATTGCGCATCCGGATGCCGGTAAAACCACGCTAACTGAAAAGCTGTTATTGTACGCGGGCATGTTGCGTACCGCTGGTATGGTAAAAAATCGTAAGACCGGAAAAATGGCGACCTCGGATTGGATGACGATGGAACAAGAACGCGGTATTTCGATTACCGCTTCGGTCATGCAATTCGAATATAAAGATCATATTATTAATGTGCTCGATACACCAGGGCACCAAGATTTTAGTGAAGATACGTATCGTACATTAACTGCGGCTGACAGCGCCATTATGGTGCTGGATGCTTCGAAGGGTGTTGAAACGCAAACGCGAAAATTATTTGCGGCTTGTAAATTACGTGGCGTGCCGGTGCTTACGTTTATTAATAAATGCGATTTACCTGGTCGCGATCCGCTGGAACTCATGACAGAAGTGGAAGACGTCTTAGGGATTCAAGCCAGTGCCATGAATTGGCCGGTGGGCATGGGGCGTGATTTTGTTGGTGTGGTCGATCGTGCGAGCGCTGATTTAATTGTGTTTAAGAAAACCGCCGCCGGTGGATCGCAGCGTGCCGCCATGGAACGTGTTGCCCTGAGTTCAGATCAGGCCCAAACATTAATTGGTGAAGAATTAGCCAAGAAAATGCGCGATGACTTGGAGATGTTGGAAATTGCGGGTAATCCATACAGTCACGAGGCGTTTCGCCGTGGTCAAATTACGCCGGTATTTTTTGGCTCGGCGCTCACCAATTTCGGCATCGAACCCTTTTATGATGCATTCGTCGATATGGCTCCGGCACCGAGTCCGCGCCAAGCGACGAAATTAGATGGCACAGCGGTTACGATTAATCCGATAACGTCTCCGTTTAGTGCCTATGCGTTTAAAATACAAGCGAACATGGATCCTCGGCATCGTGATAGCTTGGTCTTTGTTCGCATTTGTTCTGGGCGGTTCGAGCGTGATATCGTGGTGAAACATTACCATCGGGGTGCCTTCGTACGCGAGGTGCGATTGTCGCGTCCGCAAACGTTGGTCGCGCGTGATCGTACGACGCTTGATGTTGCTTATCCTGGGGATGTGGTTGGTTTGGTGAACGCCGGGTTTGCGATTGGCGATACCATTTTGGCTCAAGGTGGCCCAGCGAAGGATGGTTTTGAGCATGCGCCACTGCCGCAGTTCCCGCCGGAAGTGTTTGCTCGCGTTATGCCGTCGGATTTGACCAAACGAAAATCATTCGATAAAGGCATTGTGCAATTAGCCAGTGAAGGAGCGGTTCAGGTTTTGCGTAGTTGGGATAATCCCATGAGCGATCCCTTTATTGCCGCGGTTGGACGTTTGCAGTTTGAAGTGCTAAAATATCGTCTGAAGGATGAATATAGCGTAGAGGCCGAGATCAATGACCTTCCCTATCAATGTAGTTCTTGGTTAGTTGGAGAAGTTGATCAATTCAAGCCAACCCATGGCAGTTATTTAGCGAAAGATCATCGCGGTAAGCCGGTGGTGTTGTTCCCTAGCGAGTGGGACAAGTCCTATTGCGCTAAGCAAAACCCGCAGCATCAGTTTATAGAAATCTTGTAAGCTAAGAAGCTGTTTTGAAACTCGCGCACGTCGACCGACTTGGTCTCAAGCGCTCCACCGGCGTTGGAAAAACCTCGAAATAGCTCTGCTATTCCTTCGGCTTTTCCGCCTAAGTGGATGCGCTTGATCCGCTGTGTCGGTCTTGGCGGGAGTTTCAAAACAGTTTCTAAGAATTATTTCGTTTTTGGTCTGAAGGCCTTAATGACATCGTCGTGCGTTTCCAGATACGCCGCGCCAATTAAGTCGAGACAATAGGGCACGGCGGGAAATACGGCATCGAGGCATTCGCGAATGCTTTTTGGCTTCCCTGGTAAATTAATAATCAGGGATTGCCCGCGAATTCCAGCGGTTTGCCGCGATAATATCGCTGTTGGTACGTATTGTAATGATGTAGCACGCATTAACTCTCCAAACCCAGGCATCATTTTTTGGCAAACGGCGGTCGTCGCTTCTGGGGTGACATCGCGTGCCGCTGGTCCTGTGCCTCCAGTGGTCACAATCAGATCGCAGTGTTCCTCATCGCACAATGACCGCAGCGTGCTTTCAATGGTTGCCTGATCATCATTGATCAGGCGATAGACGTCTGTCCAAGGCGAACGTAAATACGCGCGCATGGTGTCGCGGATAGCCGGTCCGCCTAAGTCTTGATAAATTCCCGCACTGGCGCGATCTGAAGTAACAACAATGCCAATACGTGCGGCGCGTGGTGCCGAATTAATTTGCTGATGGCTCTGTTGATTAGTGGGCTGTTCATTTTGCATAGACGGGGTGTAGCTGATTGGGCACAGGAGCAAGTAGGCCATGCGTGTGGATCATTTTTCCACGCTTGGGATTGACAGTTTCCAATAGCGGTCTACGTCAGCGCTCGTGATCCGAGGTAGTCGATTAGACTGCTCTTCAGGCATCGTCACCCATCAGTCCCGCAGGGGGCTGGTGTTCATCATAACCGCTGTTACGAACCGCTAACCGCACGTCAGCTTTAATAGAAGGAGTCCGTTCATGGGCATGGCAGAGGACATTATCAAACTCATTAAAAACGAGGGTTTCAAGATCAACGAAGCAATCCGGGACGCCCTGGATGAATTCGTCGATGTCGTCGATGAAGAAAACGAAGACATGGATGAAAACCTCGAAGATGAAGAAGAGGAAGAAAAAGAAGAATAAGTATTTCTTATTCTTCGTCGACATGCGCAAGTCCTTGAAGAGGTCCTTGAAAAAGTCCTTGAGCAAGTCGGCGAGTTTGCGGGTCATTATTTATCGGCAACTACAAGGCTGTTGCGTAAGCTAATCGCG
>CANETI010000185.1 GCA_947440715.1 Planctomycetota bacterium
GGACCGCAGCAAATACCGTGAACCAATATTTTTCTAAAATTGATTATGACGCAGCCAAATTCATGGCGTGCGGAAAGGAATTTTGGCGCTAACTGCGTTTTTCAGGTTCATGCATGGCGCCTGGCGTTCCCGTGGTGGCTACGTGGCTGATCGCATCGCCACTTGGTAATAACGTTGAACGACAGGCCAATGCGCTGCGAGTTCAAACAATGGTTTCAGTACAAATAGACGTTCACTAAAACGTGGGTGCGGCAAGGTTAACACTGACGATTGCACTTCGGCACCATCATCACGCAGAATTAAATCCAAATCGATGGTGCGTGGTCCCCAGTGAACCGTGCGGATGCGACCGCAGGCGGATTCTATGCGTTGTAATTCCATCAGTAATTGATGCGGACCAAAATCACTCGCGGCTATCCAGGCGCCATTTAAAAAATCCCCCTGCCCAGGTGGCCCGCCAACGGCGGTTGTTTCGATCAGTGTGGATTGTTGCTCAATGCGTCCGAAACCGCTAGCATTGAATAAATCTGCCGCACGAGTAATTGCTGCTCGCCGGTCGCCTAGATTTGAGCCAACGGCAATAATATAGCGCCATTCAGGCATGGATGGCTCCGAGTCCAAAGCGTGTTCGTAGGTTATTTGCCGCTGCGTGGACTTCTTTATCATCGGTCAGTAATTTCGTGATTTGACTAGATGAAACCCCCAGTGCCTCTGCCGCGTCGCGTAATGCGCCCTGAGATTGCTCCAATGCATCCATGACCACGGCGACGATTAAGGGATAACCTGCGGCATTTGCACCTAAGTTTAACCGTGTTCCTCGATGATAAGGCTTTAACCAGGCGATTTGCGACACTCCGCGTTGCGTCAGTGCCAAGCGTAAGCGTAAACGTTGTAAGGCTGATTTTTGATTACGCGCACGTTCGCGATGATCCTGACATTGTGCGACAACGCCGCTTGCCACATGGGTTATTCGCACGGCACTGTCCGTGCGATTCGTATGTTGGCCCCCTGGCCCCTGGGCACGGAAGGTGTCTACGCGACAAGTCGCCTGCAGTGCATCATCAGTTAGTGCGTAATCCGCGTCCATGTTGGTTTGTAAACACCGCGCTGTGCGACGCCACAGGCACAGGCTGGGCAAACGCACAAGTGTCGCTAGCTTGCGCCGTCATCAGGATGGTGCTTACTCGGTTAAGTGCTGATTGCATAATTTACTAAGGATACCCGCGTGCAACTCGAACGCTCTGAATCAACCTGCCGCATCAAAGTCACTGATGACCCTATTTTTCGCGAGTTTAATTTTTCCCGTATCATCTTAGATCGTTTAATTGATAGCGACAAACTCGTCATCCTTGATCTGACCATGGTCTCATCATTGCATAGCCCAGGTTTGGCTAATTTGGTATCAATCCATGTGAGCTTACAAAAGCGCGGTAAAACATTGGAATTGGTAGGCGTCAATGACACCAATCGCCGTTTATTGCGAGCAACGAATCTGGATCGTTTACTCAAAATCGCGGAATAACTATTTACGCTTCAAACCGATAAGCCATCACCAAGCTTTATTCGTCACCGCGTAGGCGCACCCAATTTTCATCCGTTTCGCCAACCAATACTTCAACCAAGGTCATCCCCTTCGCCGTCAACTCACCTTCAATGGTACGCCAGATACGCCCAGCAATATTTTCCATGGTCGTAACGCAGCCCTGAAACATCGGTAAATCATTCAGGTATTGGTGCTCACACGGATCAGCCACTAATCGTTTCACGATGGCGGCCAGGTCCATGACATTACAGAAAAATCCCGTTTTAGGATCGACCGTCCCTTTAACGGTAACTTCCAAACGATAATTATGGCCATGAATATTTTCACACAGGCCATAGGCGCAAGTGTTCGCTGCCGAATCCATAGCGGTGCTATGCAAGCGATGGCTGGCACTGAATGAAAAGCGGCGGGTTAGGTAGTGCATGATTGCAGCAAGAATCCGAGGATTTAGGCAGGTGCAAGGCGGATGTTTACCGGGACCTCCTTTTTGACTGGTCCGATGTCCGACGTCCGAGGTCTTGCGTGAACAGCATCATTGGTGCGCGGACGCCCGTCGTGCGACTACAAGAAACGCTGTAGCCAATATTGGCCCCAGCATTTCTGTAGCCGCACAAAGATTTTTGGTCGGTAAAATATCGCACGAACACGCAGGACATCGGACGTCGGACGTCGGACCAGTCAAAAAAAATCATTCCGCCAATCGTTCAAGTTCATGCCCTAAAACCGCCTCTTGGTAACGAAGCGTTAGCAAGCGGTAGCGGGCTTCTGTTAGGCGAAAACTGCTATCGCCGACTTGCACCAACGTCAGTCGCCCTGCGCGAAATTGGGCGCGAGTATCCTCGTAATTGGCCTGTGCTAAATTCATCACCTGATCAGCCAGCTTTATTCGCTCACTGAGACTACTGCTTTCACTACGTGCTTGGTCCAATTGTATGAGTCGATCACGAATCGACGCATCCCGTTGATAACGCAATTGGCGGCTACGTTGTGCCGCACGTTCGCTAACTGCCAACGTATTACCTCCATCATATAATCGCCACGTCAGCGCTAGGCTCGCCGACCAATTATCATCCAAATTATCATACGTTTCACCGTCTGCACCATAAGAGGCTCGTGCATTTAATTGCGGACGAGCCGTTGATCGTTCCAGACGACCGATCGCATCTTCGTATTGTTGTTGTAATTCTAGGCTCACAGGCTCACCACTCGTATTTATCTTCTGAGCGGCATTATTTAATAGCCCTGGTAAATCCGGACGTTCGATGGGTTCTGCTGTAATCGCGGGCATGCCAACACGATCTATTCCAATGAGCGCGGCTAATTTTATTAAGATTCTTTCCCATTCGTTATTGGCGGCGGCATATTCGTCTTCGGCCTGGGCTAATATAATGTCCGCGAGATTCGCCTCGCTGATATTGGCTCGACCTGCTTTTGCTAAAGCGTGAGCATCATCACGCTCACCCGTGCGTTGCGTAACGCGATCCGCAGCAATCAGCTGTCGCGCGCGTGCTAAGCGAGCACTTTCAAAGGTAATACGCGCCATAAAGGCCATGTCTCGTTGCGTTAAAACAACTTCGTGTTTGGCCAGGCGAGTTAGCTGATTGTCCGCATCGCTGGCCGCGCCTAAACGTCCGTATGAATAGAGATATTGTTCTATCGCAATTCCTGTGCGGTATTCATTTTCCCGATTAAATGCCACGTTTCCAAAAACTGGAATTTCTTGGTAATCAAGGCTTGCGCGCGTGTAGGAAGCTGTTCCAAGCAAGTGCGGATAGGCAAATGCGTACGCCGAACGCGAATTTGCCGCGGCTATCGCCTGTCCGATTCGTGCGGCTGCAACTTCTGGCGCAACCGTTCTTGCCATAGCTGCCACGGTTTCGGCGGTTAATGGTACTGGTATTGCTAGCGAAGCGCGTTGCTCTTCTGCCGGTAAAAGAGACAGCAAGCTCATCAGTGCAATTACGGTTCTCATACGGACTCCTGCATTGGTTCGCGATTGCCCTTTAAACGCTCTAATAATAAATACATAACCGGCACCACTAATAAGGTCATAATGGTCGACATCGTCAACCCAGCAATAAAACACGTCGCTAACGGGCTCCACGCAATAGAAAATTCGGGGATGCCAATAGCCATCGTTAGGAGACCCGCAATGGTAGTTATACTAGTCAGTAAAATGGCGTGCATCCGTTGATGCCCAGCGGTGACTAAGGCTTGGTGCAACGACAATCCTTCAGAGCGTCGACGATTAATAAAATCAATCAAAACGATCGCGTCATTCACCACAACTCCAGTAAGTCCGACAATAGCGATGAAACTTTGCACGGTAAAAACACCGCGTTCTGGTCGTAATAGACCTTCAGGTAACGCCATGAGTCCAATTCCAAGAATACCAAGCGCGAGAAACACTCCGATAAAGGCAAATATCACATTACTTAAAATAAGTATGGGCTGAGTGTAGCTGCGGAATTGTGTCGCCAATAAGAGGTAAATGATAAATATGGCGAGCAATAACGCCTGCATTAAACTAGCGTAACTTTTATTTGTGCTTTCCGATTCGCCACCAAATGCGATGGATGCCCCAGGGTATTTCCCAGCATGCTCTTTAACCCAGGCGGACGCCACGTCGTTGACGTGCGATGGTGATAATGGAGTATTTTCCGTGAAATTACCGGTGATGGTAACCGTGCGTTGGAAATCGCGTCGCACCAGTGAGGCAGGCGCTAATTCAGCTTTGATGTTAACTATGTCGCCAACATGAACTTGCCGGCCATTGGCCTCATTAATTATAGGTACATGAAGAAAACCAGATGGATCGTCTAATAAACGTCGATCTAAACGTACACGCAGTGGAATGTCATCATCACTCAATCGGAATTCCCCCACATACGCACCGTCAACGGCACCCGCAATGAAATCCATCACTTGTTTTTGGCTAAGATTATGCTGCGACAAGGCCGTCCATTGCGGGGTAAATGAAATTTGTTGAATGGACCGACTGGCATCATCATTAAGATCGATGAGCCCCTGTAATCTTGGTTTACTTGCTAAGTCCAATAATTCTTGTTTGAGGTCACGCGCTAATGCTTCCACTGATAACGTATTTCGCCCGCTGACGCGGATCGTAACCGGCAGGCCAACCGGAGGTCCATCGCTCTGTTGATTAATTTCTAACGAAACACCATCGCGTTCAAAAGTCGCTTCAAGCGACTTGCGTACCTCGGTTAATATTTCCGACGAATCAGCTAGGCGTTTATCTAAGGATGGTAGCTCAATAAAAATGAAACCGTATTGATGTCCCCACACCGGTTTATAGTAAGAATCCATCAGCATCCCGGCCAAACCATTAGCATTCGCAATTTTTCCTGGCCCCATGTCGACGAGCGCTTTTTCAATCGCAATTAATACGGCGCTGGTTTGCTCTTGGGTTGTCTGCGGTGGCATGCGCACGGCAACATTGAGAATGGAAGCGTCACTGGGGAAAAAGGCGAGTTTTAATATCGGTCGCTGACCCCATTCGGGAGCATATCTGCTTTGAATTAGCACCCCCATCGTGGCAATAAACATCAACGACACATAAATGATCACCTGAAATGGATGGCGTAAGTTCCAGCGCAACATGCGGTCATAAACACGGGCTAAATACCCAACGATTCCTGGGCGTCGCAAATAACTATCTGACCCGCTTAACCGACTTGCGATAATTTTTTCTGGCCCTAACAGTCGGTCTAGTGTAACGGCGTGTAAAGGCAGCATTAACATACATTCAAATAAACTACCTAAGAGCGCCACGGTTACAGCAATGGGTAACAAGCTAAAGAAATCGCCAACGATACCGGTCATCATTAATAACGGCAGAAAACTGGCGACGGTAGTTAATGCGGCGTTTACCACTCCCCAAAACACTTCCGCCGTGCCATCGACAACGGCATCCGTAATATTTTTCCCTTCTTCTAGATGACGCTGAATATTGTCTACCACCACCACCGCATCCCCGACTAACATCCCTGATACCAATACCAAACCAACAACGGTTAATTCATTAAGGCTATTTCCCGTTAGCCAAAAATAAAGAAATGCGACCATGACAGCAAAAACAA
>CANETI010000186.1 GCA_947440715.1 Planctomycetota bacterium
ACGGACGTACTGGTGCTGGTGCCGAAAGCATCAATTTCAACGCCCATCTTTTGCAGAAGTTGCACAAATAAATTCGACAGGGGCAGGTTATTCTTCGCGTCGAAGGCGAGATGACTACCGTGTTTAAATCCGCCACCAGCGAGAACCAGTGGCAAATTTTTCCAATCGTGATTACTGGCGTTACCTAAATTTGAGCCATAAATAATCGACGTGTTATCTAATAGCGTGCTGTTGTCCTCTTTAATGGCACGCAAACTGGCCAGGAAGATCGCGAGTTCAGTAAATTCGACTTCTTCAATTAAGCGTAATTCGGCAATTTTATTCGGATCTTGGCCGTGGTGCGATAATTCGTGCCAGTTTAAGGTCACTCCTTCAATGGCAGGCACCGTGCTGAGCCCATTAATACGATACGTAATCACCCGCGTGGAATCCGTTTGGAGCGCTAACTTAATGATCTCGCACATTTGACGAATACGTGGGCCAACGGTATTGCGATCGGTAATGTCTTTCGCTGGCGTCGCTATAACCGTTGGTTTAGGGCGATCAAGCCAACCAGCGGATTGTGTCAGATCTGATTCCAATTCACGGACTGAGGTTAAATACTGATCTAATTTTTCTTGATCGCGCGCGCCTAAATTGCCGTTCAAGCGCTTCGCCTGCGCATTGATCGTATCCAATACGCTATGCCCACGTTCCATGCCACGACGTTGCGTCGCAATTTCTGCGGGCGTGCCTTGAATAAATAATCGGGCAAATAATTTAGTCGGTGAATTATCCCCAGGAATTTGCACGCCGCTGGATGTCCACGACATGGAATCGCCGCCAGTTGATAAAGCTAAATACGGCACCCGTGTGGTCGGACCTAATTTGGCGGCCATCACTTGATCGAGCGAAATGGTATTACGAAAGCCGATTAACCCAGGGTGAGTGGCAGCCGTCAGCCAAGTATTTTCCGTCGTGTGGCCATTGCCGCCATTTTGATCCTGATGCGAGATGCCGGAAAATACGGTCATCTTATCGCGCTGATCTTTCAGCAGCGACAAATACGGTGTCATGTCATAATTACTGCCCGTTGCCGCCGGGATCAAAAATGGTTGATGAATTCCCAGGGTCGTGCACATCGCGACAAAACGTTGTGGTGTTTTGCTGCCAGCGGGTTCTTTCGCAAAAGCTGGACGCATGGCATCAAGTAACGGTAAGGCCAATGCTACACCAAGACCGCGTAACATCGTGCGCCGAGAAAGTTGAGCTTTGGTGCAAAAATGAAATGAATGCATGGTTATTCCTCGACCGTCATTTACTTAAAAAGATGTCACTCTGCACCACTAAGTGCAGGAGATCACGCACGCCACCATTGGGACCTAACGTTTTCACCAAGTTCGAAATCTTCGCGCGATCTGAAAATCCCATCTCGCGACCGGTGCCAAACGACAACAGACGCGCGGCTAAATTCGCTGTCACGCGGTCTTGCTGAGTTAGCAATAAACGACGAAAGTCTTCGAAGTCTTTAAATTCACCCACACCAATAATTTCACCGCTGGCATCGATTTGTGGCCCCAGGCGGTAAGTCACGTGACGCCCATCACGATCGGTGTTAATGCGTTCACCCTGGTCGAAGGTTCGCAGGCGCTCACGCCAACCGCCAATGACATCAAAACGTTCCAGCGCAAAACCCGGTGGATCTAAAATACGATGACAACCATTGCAGCTTTCCAAATGCCGATGTTTATCCAATTGTTCACGAATGGTGGTTGCCCCACGGATATCCGGTTCAAATCCGGCAACTCCAGGTGGTGGCGGAGGCGGATGATAGCCCAAGATGCGTTCCATCACATAGACACCGCGAATAATGGGCGATGTATTCGTACCATTTGCGCTGACCTTCAGTACGCTGCCCTGCGTCAATAATCCACCACGATGGCTATCTGCGGGAAGCGTTACTCGACGTATCTCTAGGCCCGTCACGCCTGCGATTTGATAATGTTTCGCTAATCGTTCATTCAGCATCACAAAATTCGAGGTAATTAAATTCGTTGGCAACTCATTGCGTAACAGTAATTCCGTAATGAAGGCGCGTGTTTCTTGCGCCATGGAAAACTGTAACTCGTCATCAAACTCAGGATAAAACTTTCGGTCGGGTGAGGTGAAATCGATGTTTCGTAAATCCAACCAGCCATCCGTAAAATCCTTAATGAAGCGCTGGAGATGTTGATGGGCCAACAACCGTTCGACTTGGGCCTTCAAACCCGATACTGTGCGTAATTCACCCGCACCTGCCGCACGCAACAATTCGTCATCTGGCCCACTGCGCCATAACAAATATGATAACCGACTCGCAATGGCATAATCATCCAATCGCGCGTCTTTCCCCGTTGTTTTTTCAAGCAAAAATAAAAATTCAGGGGCACAAAGAATGGCGCTCGCCGCCGTATAGGTCGCTTGCACAAAACTCGCACCACTGGTGAGTTCCGCGCGTAATAAAGACATAACCGGGGCCAATTGCTCATTGGTCGCCGGACGACGAAATGCCGCCGTGGCGAAATTTCGTAAAAACCGTTCTCCGTCTTGTTGCGGATTCGTCGTGATGATTTCTGGCGGCGGAGTGACTTTTCCGCGTGTGGTTGATGGAGGTGCTATTTTGACCGGTAAATCGGCAAATAATAATTTTTGCCCACGCGCTGGAAATGGCGCGTCGATGGGGCCGTCGACTTCAATTGAGCTAACCGCCAAACCTGGCCCTTTGTAAGAGGCAATAGTCCCATTCTTTTTCACGTCTTGTGGAAATTTTAGATTTTCGATCAACGGACGAATGGTATCACCAGCACGTAACCAGGTGGTCAACTCAACCGTTCCAGGCGCATCGCAGGGAATTCGATAATACCCATATAAACGGTTATCTCCCCCAGGCCCAAAATTCCCTAACCACAACGCCATCGTCATCGGCTTATCACTCTGCCAAGCATGCGCGTTCATGCGAATGCGGTACATCCCGCCATCCGTTATTTTTAGATTATCCAGAATGGTGGACGGGAAACTTCCCGCACTAAATAATACCACGGCACCGTCACTACGTTGCAGCCACATTTTTTCATTAATCGCGCGTTTACCTCCGCCGGTTTCCGCGTAGCTCAGCACACGTTTGGTTCGTTCTGGTGCACTGGAGCGCAATTCTATATGGTTGAGCGAATATTCTGCTGCCGATAAATAGCGGCGTAAATGTACGCTACTCAAACCCAACGCTTCACCGTTATTGTCAAAGCCCTGCGCGAGCGCGTCCTCTGGTAATTCCTCGTACATCCCAATACGCATGCCCAATAAATCTTCCATGGTATTACGGTACTCAATGCGATTTAATCGCCGCATAACGGTGCCGCGCATGGACAGATGCTGCACCGTCAAATCTTTCTCAAGTTGCGCGGTAAAGGTTTTTATCGCTGCCGCCGCTGGTTTCGTTTTCTTCGCTGGTGGCATGTCACCAACGATCACGCGATCAAATACCCGCACCCATTTGGTATGGGATAATGGGTCTGTCCCGTAAGGCAGCCGCGTCAAATCAAGACCACCCTTCGCCGTTTCCGTATCGTGACATTCTAAACAATTCGCTTTCAAGAACGGCTGCAATGATGTCGGCGCGCTACTCTCTGCTGCGCTCATCACCGTCGTCAGAAACAGGAGGGCGCAAATCTGCATGCACATCGACTTTACTTCAACTAACCTGCGCATCACCCCGTCTCCTAAACGTATTTTTTCATAATCAAAAATATTGATTTTCATGGCGCACTCACCGTCAAAGACGCCACCTCTAGCCCGACTTGGGCAGAGACGGTGTGTGGTAATATGAAGATGGCATCGCGATCAGCGATGCTGGGATTAATCATTGGTCGTGAAGGCGATAATTCCGCTATAGGTAAGCGGACCGTACGCCAACCTGCGGCATCAGCGGAATAATCAGCTGCATTGAGCACGACATTAAATGTGCCGCCGAACGCACCTGACGCCGTGTGTGTACAGATCAATAACAATACCTTGGCTTTACCATCAGGACGCGCCACGCGGAAACGCATGGTCAACTGTGAGTCCTCTAAGAAACGCACAAATGGTCGGCTAAAGGCGTCTTGATCGCGAATATAAATACCATGATGAATAATCGGAGCGTCTTTATCCGTACGGCCAGCGACGTATGGCACGGCACGAATAAATCCTGATTTATCACCCGTTGGTGAGATCCAAGTACCACCCCAATGGCTTGGCGGCGCTTGATTAAAAGTCAGATTGATGTGTGTCGGAGGCCGTTGGCGGTCGCTTGATTGTAATGCCTGCGCGACATCAAGCGTGGCCGTCGCGGATTGTTGCGCGGCAACCTCTATCGCTTGGCCATCAGCCAAACGTTGCATGCGCACGCGACCATGGTGCACATCCAGAGCCGTACCAGTATCGGTCGCCGCCACCATAAAACGCGTGCCGATTACCTGCAATTCTGCCGTCGCCGTGCGCACGATAAACGGATAACCAGCATGTTGTGGCTGCACATCAGCAGAGATAATGCCGCGCGTCAGTTGGATTTTTTTTGCGTCCTCATTTATCGTCGTTAATTCCGTATCACCCGTCAGCGTCAGTACTGAACCATCATCAAAACGTAACACCGCTGTCGCACTGTCCCCCTCTAGAATAAATCGTCCGGCAGTTAACACCTCCTTTTCCGTTAATGACCGACGGTCAGTTGTGCCATTATTCCAGCTAAAATTACCACCGTTGATCGACGCCACGGTCAATGTGGCCAGAGGCCGCGTGCTTTGATAGATCCATAATCCGACCACCACCAGCAATGAAGCCGCCAATGCCATTATCACCGGCAACCACCGCAGACGCGATGTGCGGGAATTGGGTGAAACTTGCTCGCGCACAGCGGCGACATAATCCCACTGCAGGCCTGCATGCATGGCTAAAATTTGTCGATAACGACGACGCGCGGGAGCACTAACCGTCAATGTCGATTGCAACTGCGACGTGGTTTCCACGTCCAACGTGCCATCAATTAAACGATTGAGCAGCACATCTAATTCATGGGCGGCGCTCATGCTTTTTCCATTCGGCGTTCAATACAAGTCAGCAAACTGCCACGAATACGTCGCAACATTTCCGACACCGCCTTAGCGCTACTACCGCGCTCTGTCGCCACCTCGTTCACGCAGCCATTCGGTTGATAGCGCTGCGCGATTAATGCACGATGATCTGATGACAGCCGTTCAAGACAGGCACTTAGTGCCATGCGACGTGGTTCGAGTTCTTCCGTTTCTGTCAACGCCTCTGCCGCAATGGTGTCTAATAATGAATCGTCCAAGCGTAATTTTGCTCGCCCATTATTTTTCAACCACGCCATCGCTTGTAATTGTGCAATGCGCATCGCCCACGGTAAGAAGGGCCGCGAGGCGTCGAATTCTTCTGCTAAGCGCCACATCACCAAATTGGCTTCCTGCAACACATCGTCGATATCCGTTGGATGCCAAATCATGTTCTGAATAAAGGCATATAAGTGCCGCTGCGCCTGAGTGACTTCCCTGATAAAATGAGCTGGTGGGGAAGGTGATGTAGGTTGAGACATAGTAGATAGATCCAATTAGCCAGTGTACCCCAAA
>CANETI010000187.1 GCA_947440715.1 Planctomycetota bacterium
ACGGTGACGCACCACGGTGTGCCGATTTCATCGTGCTTGGCGTAGCGTTTGCCAATCGATGCTTTTTCATCGTACTTGGCGTTGACGCCCGCTTTTAATAACGCGGCAATGATCTCGCGCGCTTTTTCTGGCATGCCGTCTTTTTTCACCAATGGCAGCACAGCGCATTTAATCGGCGCTAATTTAGGATGCAGCTTCAGCACCGTGCGAATTTCTTTTTCGCCGGTCGCGGTGACGCGTTCTTCTTCGTGGTAAGCATCGAGCAAGAAACACAGCAGGCCACGGGTTGCGCCAGCGGCAGGCTCAATCACGAACGGCTTATATTTCCACGGTTTCGCGCCAGTTTTTGGATCGGCTTTTTCCTGGTCAACGTACTGCAACGTCACGCCGCTGTGTTTTTCGTGTTGCGATAAATCGTAATCAGTACGGCTCGCAATACCTTCAAGTTCGCCCCAACCCCAAGGATATTTGTATTCGATGTCGTAACAATCATCGGCATAGAACGCCATTTCATCGCTGGCGTGTTGGCGGAACATAAAGTCATCGGGATAGTTCGCAAAGCGACGCCACCACGACATGCGCGCTTCTTTCCAAAACGTCATCCATTCTTTTTGCGTGCCTGGTTCACAGAAGAATTCCATTTCCATCTGTTCAAATTCACAGGAACGGAAAATGAAATGTTCGACGGTGACTTCATTACGGAATGATTTGCCCATCTGCGCAATGCCGAAGGGTGGCTTCATGCCGCTGGAATCCATCACGTTTTTGAATTGTACAAACATGGCCTGGGCGGTTTCGGGGCGCAAGTATGCGATTGATGGTGCCGTGAGATGCTCAATCACGCCGCGCATTAATTTGGCTCGATCACGAAACTGAAGGTAATCTATAAGCGCCTTGGAAAGTGGCGAGTTCGCTAGTTCTGGTTTATTATCCGCTATGGCCTTTTGAGCTCTGTCATACTCATCAGGGTAAAGCCCCTTAATCGCTGAGACGGTAAAATCAACGGGTTCAGATGAAGTAGAAGATGCTCTGTGATGTTTCAATGCCGCTTCGTCTGCGGAAAAGATTCGATCTAGTGTGTTGGCCACATCTTGCATCGGATCAACGGCGCCCAACGCGGTGCGGAACATCAAATTAAATTGTTTCTCATCGGTTAAAAAAGGACAGCCAAAGGTTGGGCCAACATAGCCACGCCACGGCCACGTTTTGGTCGGAGCACTAGCACCTTTGGGGACGAAGCCAAATTCCGTGGCGCTAATAGCGACTAAGCCATTGAGCACGTTCGCATCGCGTTCCAATTCGACGCCGTAATCTTTCGTTATGCGATCAGCCCAGTCTTTGGCCACACCTTTATCAGCGCAGGTAATGGGCAGCGGCGAACCGACAGCGGGACGCGGCGCTTTATCGGCGCGGAAACGTTCCTTCGATACTTTGCAATCGACCAACGGATCGCTGAACCCAGCAGCATGGCCCGAAGCGCGCCAAACGTTGGGATGCATGATGATCGACGCATCAATACCCACGACATTTTCACGCGTGGTAACCATGTCTCTCCACCATTCGCCCATTAAATTGCGCTTTAGTTCAGCACCTAAGGGACCGTAATCGTAGGCGCTTTTTAAACCGCCGTAGATTTCCGATGATTGGAAAACGAAGCCGCGTTGTTTGCACAAAGCGACGAGTTTTTTCATCGCGTCCGGTGGGCGGACAGCTTTAACGGCGGCGGGAGCAGGATCAGACATGGCAACCTCAGAAGGCCGCGCAGGTTAGGACGTAGAACGAGGGGGCAAGAGGAGAGCGCCAGCTAGCTCTGGTTGTTGTTCGCAACTCGACGGTTCAGGCTTACGCCATCATGCCAACTTCGTACATCTCCAGGTCATTCATTTGATCGTAAAATTGTGTCAGGATCGATTCAATTGCTGAGAATGGCAGGCCTAAATAGTCGAAAATTGCTTCGTCGAGGGGCTCAATATAGCGGTCAGCACCAGCAGTGAACCCCAACGCGCGAACCAGACAACGCGACAAGTGGACGATGGCCACGAGGTCCTGAAAACCTTCGGCGCGAAGTGGCGTTTGATGAAATCGGATCGCGCTGACGAACGGACTGGGCAAACGCCAATACGTGGCCAATAAAGTCCCCAGTGTTACGGGGTCAGCGCCGATGTGTTCACGTAAGAGACGATCAAATGCGGGACTGGTCGGCGACAATAATTTAGCCGCAGCCTGGTATTCTTCTGGGTATGTAATGAGCGCTATGATGTGGCCCAGGTCGTGCAATAAACCCGCGTTAAATAGCGTCGTAGGATCCAGGTGTTCGGTTATTTTTCTATGACATTGACGTAACACCAATCCGGTCATGTGAGCGCAATTACTGGATAATGCCCAACAAGTGGCCAGTTGCGCTCTCAGCGCAGTGGGAATTGGCTTGGTTGAGCGAATAATCCCATGCACGGACCCCATGCCAAGGTAGGTGATCGCTGGTCCGAGTCGGATGATCTCTTGTGGGCTGGTGCTATTCGACTGTCCTAATATTTGTGCGGTCAATAAGGGATCGCCATTGATCAGCGCCGTTAACATCACGGGATTCGTTGCATTATTACGAATGAGTCGATCAATTTTATCTAAACTGCTTGGAAACCCCATGCCCGTAAAGGTTAATATACTCGCAGCAATGGTTGGCAGGGGAAAACTCATGCCGTCAGCATCGGTTTAATGAGCAGTTGCAGTTGCTCTTGGTGTCGTATCGGTAATTGCAGAGCGCTATTCCGCTGCGGGAGCCAAAGTACGGGGCGTAAACGATTGCCGTCACAGGAACCGTTTAGTGCCGACAAAGGACGATTACGCCCCGTACTTTGGCACCCGAAAAGACGGTCGTCTTGTAACGTGTACTTTGGGATTGAACAACAAGGTTTATGCGCGTCGAACGACCAGGTATGATATTTCTTGATGTGCAGCATCTTGTTTCGACGTGGGCGTGTGTTGTGTAGGTGAATCATAAATATTTGACCATGACACGTTCGACGATTATTCTTAAGCTCACCATGGTCGGAATCTGAGTGGTGCGACTAAAACGTTCATGTAATTGTTCGATGGATTCATTAAATCGCGCACGATTAGGTCCGGGTAAGTCTCTTCCTTGCACGTAGATGCGCTTGAGGCCACGAATCATTAAGCGCGTGATAAGGACTTCCGATAAAACCGTACCGCGCGCGCACAGCGTAACTTTGTTGGGCAGAATCACTGGTTGCGCTAGTACCATCCCAGGAATGGCCTGGGTAATTAAAATTCGTTGTTCGTTAGTCGGAGCCATCGTTTGCAAGCCTAGCGTTCAGTGTGCCATTTGAATACCCACAGGCAGCGTCGGACGTTTGTGGTGTGCATGACGTGGTTGGCAAATGATATGGCACGCTATGCGCCAATATCACCTCCATACACACGGCGCGTATTCGACTTGTTGTCGACTGCCGCATGTGGTGTTGAGGATTTCAACGATGCGCCAGACGAGACCCAATTTATTGAACATGAAAATGATTGCCAAAGTACTTGCCGTCCTAGCTGCGACGTTGCTCATTGTGGTGATGCCGGTGCCATTTGTGTTGGGGGCTGAGACCGCCGTAAAGACGGAAAATTCTGCAATAACGCCAAAACCAGTTACGCCGACTGCGACCAGTGCGGCCTCAACGGAACCAATATTCACCGATAGCGAATGGCAACGTCAGCAACCAACCACGTCAACTCCAACCACCGGAGGTGCGGCGATTAGTCAGGCAGCAATCGGTTTACTAGTTTCCTTGGTGATCATTGCCGGTTTGGCGTGGGCCTTGGCGTGGGCCTCAAAACGATTTGGTATGCGGCGCGTGATGCCTGGCCGTGGGCAACACTTACAGGTTATCGAAACGGTGCCGTTAGGATTTAAGCGAGCGATCTGTTTGGTTCGTATTCATGATCAGGTAATAGTGGTCGGGCAAGGCGAACACGAATTATGTCATTTGGCGACTTTTTCCGCCAGTGTCTTGGCCCCAGTTGGCGGAGTGCCGGCAGCAGCGACATACGCAGTGACGACGGAAAAAGTTGACGCTCAAGAAACAAAAATAGAAATGGAAAAAGCGCCGCAGCCACCGCAACCATCCTCAGCATTTCGACAATTATTAGAATCATTAGGAGGACGTCGTTCGTGATTATGAACCTCCTTCGACTTTTATTGTTAGTGATCTGTACCACGTCGTTTCAAGCGGGCGAAGCGCCAGCACTTATTACCCCGTCAGGCACGGCGGTGACAACGGCCCCAACGCCAACCGTGGGAGGTGTCGACGCGACCTTATCAGCTCCATCAAGTGCAAAGGTCAACGTTGGTGGATTAATCGTCAGTATTGATCAGCCCAATGGCCGTTCCGGGTTTAGCAATGCGATATCGGTGATGTTGCTGATTACCTTATTAGCTGTCGCACCGTCATTTCTTATGATGATGACCAGTTTTACGCGCATTATTATTGTGCTCGGATTTTTACGTCGCGCATTAGGTACTCAATCGTTGCCACCCAATCAGGTCATGGTGGGTCTGGCTTTATTTCTGACGTTATTCGTCATGACGCCGACGATTAATCGCCTAAATACAGAGGCAATTCAGCCTTATATGAGTGAACAGATTACGCAGGATCAGGCGGTAGAGAATGCAAAGGGAGCGGTTCGCGATTTTATGCTTAAACATACGCGTAAAAATGACCTCGCCTTATTTATTCGCTTAGCCAAAGAAGAACGTCCGATGACGGCAGCAGATGTGTCGTTCACTACCCTGATACCAGCGTTTATTACCAGTGAATTAAAAACCGCCTTCCAGATGGGCTTCATCATATTTCTGCCATTTCTGGTTATCGATTTAGTGATTAGTGCGGTGTTGATGGCCTTGGGTATGATGATGTTACCGCCTGTTGTCGTGTCATTGCCATTTAAAATATTAATATTCGTGTTGGTCGATGGGTGGACCCTACTGATGCAAGGACTGGTGGCGTCTTATGGGTAGCGTATGGCACATCGCAAACAGCTGGACGGATAATATGGCGGAAAAAAGTGCGGAAAACAGGCGGAGCGAGGTCACTCATGGCTGATGATATTTTCATGGAAGCCATACGAAAAATGTTATACCTATCCACGATTTTATCGCTGCCGGTATTGGGCGCAGCGTTGATCGTTGGTTTAGTGATTGGTTTATTGCAGGCCATTACCTCCATTCAGGAACAGACGCTGTCGTTCGTCCCTAAATTACTCGCGATCGTGGTAACGTTTGTTGTTTTTGGGCCGTGGATGATGCGCATTATGATGACCTATACGAGTGAAATTATTCTGGGATTACCAAAGTTTGGTGCGCTGTGAGAAAATCTGGTGATTGGTTCAACGCTATGACATTGGCTTAAACCGATGGATTTAGGACCGCTAATTGGTTTGTTTGAAAGCTTTCCGTTGGCGATTCTCATTTTTGTCCGCGTGAGTGCACTTTTTGTTTCAGGTCCGGTCATGGGCGATGGTTACATCCCGACGCCAATTAAAGCGGTATTAGCCTTGGCTGTAACGACGGTACTGTGGCCATTGGCGTCCAGCACCTCACCGATC
>CANETI010000188.1 GCA_947440715.1 Planctomycetota bacterium
AGTGATGATGGCACCACTTGGTCAGAACCGATCGCGAAAGGTGAAGGTAAGGAAGCCATATTAGAAATTAAATTGCCGAAGGGAACGACGACGCGCTTTGTACGAATTATTCAAACCGCCAGTGGCAAGACCGGATTATTCTGGTCAATCCATGGCTTGAGTGTTTACGGAATGCCAAAGAAATAGATGAACACAGCCCAGCCGAGCCGGAACTAAAGGTTCATGATGGTCTCGACTGGGCTGTTCGCCGTATCTTCCTAACGACCACGCTATGCCAGCGTGGTCGTTTTTTTATGGCTCAGGGAAACCAAGCGAGCAATGGCGTGACAACCAGATCGTGCCCTTGGCGATTGGGGTGATTGCCTTGCGACATCAGATTGGCGAGTGGTGTGCCAGTGGCGATTTGTTGTTTAAAGGCAGCAAGACTATCGACTAAACCAATATGATAGGTTGCGGCCAATTGGCGAATTTGTTCTGCGTGTTGATTCAATGGATCGTTCGGGTCATCCAATTTCGCGGCTTGGTCTGGGGTGGGGGTTAATAAAATAATTTTAATCTGTTGCGCCAGTGCTTGTTCAATCATCGCAACCCACGCTATTTTCGCTCGCTCTAAACCAAGCCGCCGATCATTGAGGGCATAATCAATGGTAATGAGTGACGGTTTATGGTTGAGCACATCCGTGGCAAAACGCTTGGCCCCCGATTCGGAATTTTCGCCACCAATAGCGGTAACGATGACATTCATAACGGCATGTGGGAAACGCTGTTTAAGGCCCACGTGCATTAAGTTGGGATAAGCATTGAACGTATCGACTGTGGGTGTTTTAAAATAGCCGCTTGGCACGCTGTGACCGTGGCAAACGATATGGATGGTACGATTTTTCGGCCATGGCACCGCCATCGCTGTGCTCAATTCGGCGAGATATGTTTTCGCGTCAGCGATCGCTGACGCTGATTCAGCGGTGCGACCCAAGGGAATGCAAACCAACAGCGCCGTGAATAAAAATAATAAGCGCGTGATCGTTGGCATGGCTTAATTCCTTGTTGATGACCGTGGCAGCAGAAGTGACCAGTCAAGACGTTACAGTCCACTCCGTTCTAATAATAATTGGGCCAGTGCGTCGTGTGGACCAAGCGCCATTCCGATGCGGTAGGTAATCCCTGGGTGATTGGCCGCCGCTGCTGCTGCTAATTGTGGAATATCCTGTGACAGGTGGCGGCCATCGCTGAGAAAATACGGTAAGATCACGATGTTGGTTGCGCCACGTTTAACTAGATCGGAAAAGACCGCCGCTAAATCCGGCATTGCGATTTCCATATGTGCCGCCGCCACCACGGCATCGGGACGCAAACGTGCCACGCGCTTTGCCATGTTATCCAACGCCGCATTTGCTCCCGCGCGCCGAGAACCGTGATCGATGAGGATGAGACCGAGCATGTGCCTACGTTGGATGGTGAGTGAGCGGTGGCAAGGTTAAGGAGCCGTTGGTGCCACGGGTAATTCCAATGGGCCGTACAGTGGGAAATAGCGATCTAATTTTTTGTCCCCACCGTCATCAACGCCATTGCTGCCGACGGTATAGGCTCCAATGATTTGACCGTCGCGTTTGACGGGGCGTAAGGGTGTTCCGGTTGGGTCGAAAATATCTTGTGGCCAGGGTTGGTTTTTTAATTCGGCGGCCAGGAGTCGGCCTTTCAGTTGGGTTTCATAAGTTTTTTCTACAACATAATCCAAATTTGGCATGACTATTCCGACGAGGAATGATCCTGAGCTCGGGATAGATTTTTTTCTCGCCATAATAGTGGTCATTTGTTTTCTTTGCCAGGCTAGTCTGGTTAATTGATCGTGATCGCGTAAATGGACAAGGCTCTCTATCTCGGCGGATAATAATTCGTGTCTGCCGACACGAATTATATAGGGCATATACCATGTATTATCCATATAGGGCTCGCGTTTAGAGATGTGTTGTAAGACACACAAAAAGTTACCGGTAATTCCCTTTATAAGTTCCTGGGAATAAAGTTCTGTGGTCAGCGTGATGTTTTCAGCCAAATGGGAATCAAGCGTTTTATAATCGGCGAGACGATGGCTCACAGATCCAAGCGCGATAGATATCAACTCTTTTTTCATATGGTGAGTCATTAAGGAATTATTATCAACACTGCGACAGAGTGCTAATTGAACCGAGCAAAGCCGTAAGGCTTCAGGGACATCAGCTAGCACGCTGCGTTCTTGTAGTAGTCGAAGAAGCGCGCGATATTCGCCAATTTCCGGCGTCGGCGTAGAAAACGATATAGTTTCATGAAAACACAACGGTTGATCACCAAAAAGTTCCAATTCATTCAGGAGTTCTGTCCAGATGGTTTCATCCAAGGTGGCGTGATGCGCACGCATTTCTTCTGGGATAGGAGAGAAAAGTACGAATTCCAGATTATTGCCGACATTCATGTTCATGGCTTGATAGTCAGGCAATTTATTGCTCAGCGCGGCAATCCGTTTCCAGCGAGCAAGGCGATCAGGCTCAGATTTTTTCAGCCCGAACTCGGCCCAAGTTACGGGGATATTATTTGCTGCGGCTTTTTTACGTATATCAACGAGATCAGCATCGCTATGCCACCAAGAGAAACCGAATATGAGAGTAATTAAAAGCAGTAACAAACAGGCACTAAAAAATCCAATCCAACCACTTCTTTTCTTAGGCGTTTGAGTGTGGTTTTCGTTCACTCATCACCTCACGTCGTCAGCTCAAATTCCTCATGATCATCGGGGCCTTCGCCTTTGAGGTAGCCTTTGAGCGTGCGGATGAAGCGTGCACGGCGTTTGGGGCTCATGCGGCGGAATAAATTATCGACTAATATTTCGGCGGAATCTAGTTCGGTCGCATCGTCGGGCAGTGGGATTTCAGCGCGACCCATGGTGCGGTGGCCGCCGGCGCTGCCGATTTTACTGAAGGCGAGCGCGGCGCGTTTGCCGACGTCTTGGCGATGGCCGTCACCGCGAAATACCACGATCAGGGTGCGATCTTTAATGCCGGCACACACGGTCCAGTTGACGCCACAGGTGCATAATAATTGGTCGGCGGTCTGCACCATGATGTCAGCGGTGGGCACTTCACCGAAATGAATCAGAATTAAATCCCGCACCACGACGCGGTGGCTGATGCCCCAGGCAATGTGATCGAGGACCGACATCGGCACCTGGGCTTTATCCAGGCGCGTCAGGAAATGTTGATCGGCGCGGTGATGTAATTCATCGAAGGCGCGAATATCAGCAGCGCCGGCATTGCGATTTAAATCATCAGTATCCGTGGTTAGTCCATAAAGCAGTGCAGTCGCTAACGCTTTGGAAATGGGAATATTCGCTTCGGTTAAATATTCAGTGAGGATGGTTGAGGTCGAACCGTAATCTTCGCGCAGGTCGACATAAACAGCGTCGGTATCATCGCGCCGTGGATGATGGTCGATGACCACGTCGAATTTAGGTTGATCTTCGCGCCAAAATCCAGGCTGAGCATCGACCACAGCAATTAAATCGGCTTCGGCTAATTCGTCTTCTTTGAGGCGCTCAATGGGCTGTTTGAGATAACTGAGTAACAGCCGATTTTGGTAGCGCTGGACCTCTCCGGTGTAGCGAATGGTGGTGGTCCGGCCGGCGGCTTTCCAGATGGTTGCGAGTCCAAAGGCCGCGCCGATCGCATCTGGGTCGGGATTGGAATACATTAAAATGAGAGGTCGTTTCGCATTACGTGCCAAGTCCTGCAATTGATCGACGCGATTAAGAATTTGCAGACGGCGCATCAGTGCATTGCGCGCTGTGGTGGTCGACGGCATTAAACTCAGAAACCCAGGAAGCGAAGCACGTCGGCGTTGTTCGCTGCCAGAACGAAAGACCGCAACCGTTGGCGGTAACCAGGCGCGAATATGTTTGGCGATGTCCTTATTTTCCACCGCAACGACATAGGGTGGCGGAGGCAAATCTTCAGGACGCGTTTCATACCCAGCGGGAACTACGGTGACCTGAACCCCAGGATATGGGGCGAGGTCAGATTCCAGATCGGGATTACTGGTGTAGACGCGAACCGTGAACGATCCGCCGACGAAGAAGCTGACGGTCGGCACGATTTGACTGTTGTGACCGATGATCGTAACGTGCTGCGCGCCTGCCAAAACGCCTGTTGAGTTTGCTCCCATAGAGGGGGAACACTACAGGCCAGAGAACGGGCATGCAAATGTTGCCATCGTCGGTTGCCCTCGTAGGCAGAAGGCTGTTATTATGTCTGAAAATCGTCCTAACCTTCCATTTGATCAGGACTTATTTGATTTATTAGTGTGTCCTCAGGCGCGTGTTCCGTTGAAGTTTATCGAGGGCAAACTGGTTTCTACCGATGCCAGCACGCGACGGGCTTACCGAGTTGATGATGGAATTCCGGTGATGTTGATTGAAGAGTCGACCGTTTTGGACCAAGGCGCCTGGCAAAAAGCCATGGCTGGTGCTGGACCAGTTGGTGCCGGAGTCGCGGCTGTCCAAGCGCGGCATCCGAAGAGCTAAGCGGAACCTATGCGAAAAAAGCTGAAAGCGTGACTTGGCCCTTAACCGTATCGCAACATCGCGGATACGGTCCGTTGCATTTGGATGTGTTAGTTGGTGCTGGACCTCGTTGTCGTACTTGGCGTTTTGAACGGACCACGCGCGGCTGGGTTGGCAGGCCAATTCAAGCGCACCGCCGCCGTTATTTAACCTGGAGCGGTCCGGTCCCAGGCGGACGTGGAGTGGTCCGAGTGCAACAGCGCGTTTGCGCATCAGGGGTGGTAGAGGGTCAGAACGTGGTCTTATTTATTCGTTCTAACCCATTGAAATATTTAGGCTTGGGAAATTCAGCGCAGGTTTTTTTTAGCCAGCGCGGACGCAGGGTTGTTCAACTTCGATCAGCTGTGATGATTCGCCACTTATGAACGATTGGGGCGGCGAAAATCATTTAGAAACCACGACGGCTGGTCCAGCGACCAGCGATTTGTTGCGTCGTCGTAACACGCATCAGGCGGCTTTTGAAGCGACCTTAAAAGAAGTGTTTCTCTCGCAGCAGATTCAATTGGTTGAGCCATTGGCTAAAGCGACCAAGGAAACCGTGGTGTACGGTGGCTTTTATCACGGCGAAGAAGTTGCGGTGAAAATCTTTGTTCCAGCCGTCGAAGAATTGGAAGACGCGGTTTCTGCGTTTGGCGCTTTTAAAGTCGAATGCGAAAAAACCATGATTTTATCGCGTCGTAGTAATTCAATTCTGCAAGTGATTGAATACGGTGACGCAGAAGTTCCAGATTCTTTAGAAGAAGAATTGCGCGAATTCTTCCCCGTCCACATTTTACCGTTCATGATTACCGAACGTGCACGTTTTGGTTCGCTCGACCGCGTTTTCAAAGGTCGCAGTCATCTGCCTGGTTTTGATCGCGTTAGTTTATTGGAAGCGGTATCGCGTGCGACCGATGGGATTAAAGAAGCGCATGACCATCAAGTGGCACATCGCGACATTAAGCCACAAAATATTTTGATCTTCGCACCTGGCCAAGGTAAAATTGCCGACTTTGGTATTGCACGTTGGCGTTC
>CANETI010000189.1 GCA_947440715.1 Planctomycetota bacterium
ATCTTCTTTGACGGGAAAGGCCATCCAAATAGCACGCTTGGGATCAGAGTTGGCCACGTACAGCGTTTTTAAATCCGGCGAAAAAGCCAGGCCATTGGGTCGGCTCATTTCCTTGGTCAATAAGGTGACCGTGCCATCTGGTTTCACACGATAAACACCCTGGAAATCCAGCTCTTTCGTTGGGTCGTCCATTTTACGTGGCAAGCCGTACGGAGGATCCGTGAAATAAATATCACCATTCGGATGATAAACGGCATCGTTCGGACTATTGAGGCGCTTACCTTGATAACGATCCGCAATGGTAATAAATTTTGAGGCCGGTGCCGTCATCGGCGCGTCCATCCGTGCCATTTGGCGCAAGCCATGTTGGCATAATACTAAGCGTCCCTGCGCATCGACGATTAAGGCATTCGATCCTGGCTCATCCGGTGGGGAACTGTCCGGACGTGGAATTGGTCCTAACCAGCCGCTTTGCTGCAAATAAACACTGACGCCTTTATTCGCTTCCCATTTGTGCACTTTGTTGGGCGGAATATCGCTAAATAATAAATAGCCGGTTGTTCCACCGGTTTTCACCCACACCGGTCCTTCACTCCAATCAAATCCTTCGGCAATTATTTCCATTTGTGCTGCTGCTGGCACTAAAGCATTTAAAGCAGGATCGAGACGTTCAATGGAACCCAAAGTATTCACGGCTTGTGCTCCTGATGATGAAGGTGATGGACGAGAGGTAGACTGACAGCCACCAACCATGAAAATTCCAACGCTCAGCAGTAGCCAGGCTGATGTTGCAGATTCTCTGAATGATCGCATGCAGGAATTCCTTTCGCGGAGAGGTAGGGTTTCAGTCAAACAACACACAATACAACCATCGTTATCGTAGTTATTCGATTGTCTCGCACACACGTTTAAGGAAAAGGGCCCTAGTCATTATCCCGACCATCACGTGATTCCTTGCTGACATGCGCATGCAGCGGTTCCAACGTTGCGGACGCGCCACCACCCACACCATAGTGTCTATGCAAACCACCGTCGTTCATGATTTGTGTCATTTTATCGATGCCTCGCCAAGTCCGCTGCATGCTGCGCAAACCATTCGAGATCGGCTGATCGCGGCACAATTTGTCGCCTGTGACCCCGCGCAACCGGCATGGGATTTAAAACCTGGCCGATATTTTGTTCAACAAGATGCCAGTATTATTGCCTTCGTGATAAAATCGCGTGCCATACGACGATTTCGCCTCATTGGCGCACATACGGATTCGCCCCATTTACGACTTAAACCAAAGGCTGCTTATCACTGCGAAGGTTGTCGCCAATTAGGCGTCGAAGTGTATGGCGGTGCGTTGCTGAATAGTTGGTTAGATCGTGACTTAGGCTTAGCTGGTGCTGTGTTTACCGCCGATGGTACTCGCCATGTGGTACGCATCCATAAACCAATTGCTCGCGTGCCACAATTAGCCATTCATTTAGACCGAAAAATAAATGACGATGGCGTTAAATTGAATGCTCAACAACATCTCGCGCCCATCTGGGGACTCGCCACGGATCGCGATCCAACGGAGGCGCTGCTTGATCTCCTGGGCAAAGCTGCGGGTGTTTCACCGCAAGCGATCATCAGCCATGATCTGTCTTTATACGATCTGACACCCAGCGCCATTGGTGGAGAGAATGATTCCTTATTATTTGCGCCGCGACTGGATAATTTAGCGTCCTGTCATGCCGGCTTGCTCGCATTACTCGCTGACAACCACGGCGATGATTCCACGGTCAACGTCTTGGCATGTTTTGATCACGAAGAAATCGGCAGCGCTAGTGCAACCGGCGCCGAAGGCCCCTTATTGGCCACCACGCTAGAACGCATCGCCATTGAATTCGGTTTGTCGCGCAGCGCCTATTTTGCCGCACTCGCGACCAGCGTGATGATCTCTGCTGATATGGCTCATGCGGTGCACCCAAATTACGCCGATCGCCATGAACCTCGCCATAAACCACAGCTTGGCCAAGGTCCCGTGCTTAAAACCAATCACAATCAACGCTACGCCACGACTGGTGCAACCGCCGCAGCCATGCGTTTAATCGCGCGCCAAGCCGATGTTCCCTTACAAGATTTCGTCGCCCGCACCGACCTCGGCTGCGGCAGCACCATTGGCCCCATCACCGCCACCGGATTAGGCATCGCCGTCGCGGATATTGGCTCTCCCATGTTATCCATGCACAGTGCGAGAGAATGCGCCGCGACGGCGGATCATGAACCGTTTGTGCGGTTCATGACGCGGTTTTTAGGCGGCTAATTCTGACTCTCCGTAAATTCGTAAGCGTTTATTTTAGCGCTTTTATTGACTGACGGTTCCGAATACACGCTTTTTGTCAGTAGATTTTGGCGATGATAATGGCTGACCGTCATTCGTGGCTAATCTCGTATCATAAGTGAATTTCAAAATCGGCTGTTTATGATAATCTTCGCCGTATATTGGAGAACGGGTGTATTTTGCCCGTCCACTTACGATGATAGATCCTTTAAATGAGAAATTTTTTCCGCTCCAATCTTCCAAAAAGCGGAAGATGTTTTGCACGCCGCCGCTACCGCCATATTCAGCATTCTGTATATCTGTAGGAACATTATTAGTTACGATCACCGCATTAATTTTTGTTTCGCTATCGGTAATGACTTCCTCAGCATCAGTATCCCTCCATTGTTCTGATAAGGCGACCATACTATCAGCGTAAATAGATACTCCTTGAATATCATTAGTCGTGTTAAAGTTCCCCCAAATGTAACACGTATGAGCCGAATAAATACCTATCTTTTGTCCTATATTTGCCCCTTTATCAATACGAACAGCTTTTACCGATGGGTAGACCGTCCAATCTCCTGATCCAATGACCGCATTAGTAACTGCTCCCGTATCCACATTACCAACGATCGCAGCCGGTGCATCGGCATGTTTTCCATTAACAGGGTGATATCCATTCGGTGCCAATGGATCTAGGGCACCAGCATTATATTGGTTCGTACGTTCAAGGTAAATTTTTCCGTTAAAATATTTAGAGTATTTTGGAGAGCCGCCCTCCTGAAATTTGTCAGCATTAACAATTTGGTCTCTAAGAAATATTTTTACACGTTCCATGTTAATGGTTAGCGCATTAACCGTGCCGTTCGCTGACTGCCAATTGTCTTCCCGTTTATTGATAAATTCGTCTTCGTGCAACATCAAATCGCGAATATCAACAGCGGATGTTCCTGAATAGTTAAAGAATTCAGTGGTAATGTCTATGTTTATCCAGTTATCATTACCTAATTTAAGAAGTTCCTTGTCCTCATCAGTGTCTGCTATTCTTTCTAGTTTTTTACCGAGATAGACAACATAATTAAGTTTCATCCACTCATTATGGTCACTGGCATTAGCCGGAGCATCGCCACCCATTCTTACACCTCGTTCTCGTATTAATAAACCAGTATTGCGATCGCTCTTATAAGCGCCAATCACCGAGCCATAATCCTCTTGATAATGTGGCACTGGCATAGCGACATCGTATACATACCCTTTTTGTGGTATTTTTGGCATTTTCAAACAATTGGTTGCGGCCATGGGCTTTCGCAGTCTTATAGTGCCATTCATCAACTGAACTCCCATAACATCAAGTAAGCGAACAGAAGGAATTGCATCATCATAATGAGTTATTGCCGGAATTTCCGCTGTTAATAATGCTCCCGGCTTGGTTACCGGTCCATTTACCGTTTGTACTGTTGTACTAGGTTCATAGGTCGCATCTACCTTTGGCGTTTCAGCAAATTTCCGGTTACCAAGATCCACACCCGCCGTGTCTACCAAGTCGGGATTAATAGTTGCGAATGGGTAAACATCCGAGTAATAGTAGGGCGAAGAACCCCCATTTATAGGACGACGAAACAGCAGCATATCGGCGGCGCTACCAACCGGCGTACCGACTGCACCCGTAACTTTATGGAGAGGATACCTGGAATAACCAAGGACAGCCCCATAGAAATATAACACCTCACCACGTGCAGCGCGAAGAATGGGTTCCATAAAACTTGAATTTGAATAATAAGTCATGTCTGCGCTTTTAGTTCCATTAACAACACCAACGGTAAAAGCCGTTAATTCCACATCGCTACGAGTATCGTTCGTCTTCGTGAGTTCTTTACCATTTAGCAATACTTCCCCCTCTTCCGTACCTTCGTCGTTGGTGGTCGTCGCTGTTATTACACTGATATCCCGATCATAGGCGTCCACCTTTGATAAACGATAAATACCTTCTGTTGCTTCTATATTTACCGCGCGATCAAGTGACGTCGATTCTGTTGCGGTTCCGCCTATGGTTATTGATCCACTGGTTGGAGCACTGAGAAACATACGATTATTCGTGCGTATTGAGCCGATATCAATATCTAACGAGCCTGTCGGATAAATTTCTAAATCCCCTGTGTTATCGTCAGACTTATAGTAAATGAGATAAAGAAAAGGATTCGTGTCCTGCAATTCAATAACACGCTGCGATTGTGCTTTGTGAAGATACCGTTGTGCCAATGGGTCTGGTTGCCCGTTCGGTAACAACGCCCATGGGGCATGGGTAACTCCAGATTGATATCTCTCCTGTGGATTTTGCAGCGCGTAGGTCTCTACCACCATGCGAAAGTAAAAGTGCTTCGCTTCATCTGGGATTAATTTGGCTCCTGCTGCATCACGACGTTTATCTTGTAAACTCGGATCGCGCTCTGAATTTACAAAAAAATTAGTTTCTGCGTCATCCACTGGCGTTACTGTTTTGGCCATCAGCTTTACTGGTTCAATTCGCCAACGGATAGCACAACCGTTAAAATACAGTGGTTTGATGGCAGGTTTAAATTCCCTGGTGGCGTTTCCGTCCGAATCTAAGACAACATTCCCTGATGAATTCACCACCGATCTATACCCATGATCAAATCCCACCTGATCTAACTCATTCGCGAATTTACCAAACCACTTTTCTGCACCTGTTCCCAAATCAACCTGAAGACTCGATGTCGCACTGGTTGCTTTATCGATAAGATTTTTTTCAAGAATGACGATCATGCTCTCTGCCGCATTTTGGGCTCGTTGTCGATCAACGTTCAGTTTTTCCAATTTTACATCGCTGGAAACGTGCTCTGAAGATAAACCAACTAAACCCACCACCAACACCACGGTCATAAGCGTAATCAGCAGTGTATTGCCACGGCGCATGAATTGATGATGAGTAAAGACCGAACGTAGACGATTAAGCATAGAGTCCTCGTTGTTGATATTATTTTATTGAACGCATGGCTATTATTGTCGAAAAACGCCGCACAGCGACTGCTTTACCTGATTGTTGCTCTGGACCACGAAGTTCCAAAAATAACCGTACCCGCTGGGTGGTTGGATCTGGTTGAATAATAAACCAATGAATATGACGTCCCAAATCACCGATAGAAGTATCGTCATGCCATGTCACGCCTACGTCGTCACTATATTTTCGCTTAAGCACGCCACGCCCAATAGAATTATTAGCGGGACTTTCTACGACATATTGGTACTGACGTAAATTTGAGAG
>CANETI010000190.1 GCA_947440715.1 Planctomycetota bacterium
CGGATATTTTGGCATTCAGGTTAATAGCCCCAGCGAACGTCGTATTATATTTTCGGTTTGGGATAGCGGCAATGAAGCCATTGATCGCAAAAAAGTCGTCGCAGAAGATCTCGTGCAATTAGTTCGCAAGGGCGACCAAGTCGTCACCAATGATTTCGGAAATGCAGCCACCGGAGGTCATAGCCATTTAGTTTATCCGTGGGTCGTAGGCACCACGTATCGTTTTTTGGTGACAGCCAAGCCAAATGGCACACGCACAACCTACACCGGTTGGTTTTATTTCCCGGAACAAAAAAAATGGGGCTTAATCGCCAGCTTCACCGCCCCCAAGGATGGCAGCTATTTACGTGGGTTATATTCTTTTAATGAAAACTTCGCGGGACAAAATGGCGATGTGCGCCGCCTTGCGGAATTCGGCCAACAATGGATACGAACAAAAAGTGACGTGTGGGCAGAATTGACCACCGCCCGTTTTACCCATGACGTCACCGGTAAAGCCGACCGTTTCGATTACACCGCAGGATTAGTCGATGGCAGAAATTTCTTTTTATCCAACGGCGGATTCATCGGTGGCGATATGACCAGTGGCACTACATTTCATCGTCCTGCATCGAGTTCGGCACCCAGCACTCTCAGCAATGAGTGGCTAAAATTGGCACCATAATTTCTCGCGGCTGAACGACTGGGCTGGCGTCTTTCTTTGGTCTGCACGCGAAAAACTAAGTTGAAAAAATCGAGCGATGTTCATCCATGGCGAAGCGATCCGTCATGCCAGCGATGTAATCGGCAACCGCGCGGTGCAATCCTGCGCCTTCAGCTCGCGCCGCATGCTCCAATGGTAAGCTATCTGGATGCGTGGTGAAAAATTCAAACAGATCGCCCAGGACGCGGCGTGCTTTGTGGAACACTCGGTTCACTCTCGGATCACGATAAAGATTGGCAAAGAGCCACGCTTCAAGTGATTCTTTGGCTAGACGTAAGCTGGGGCTGACTCCAGCTAGTTGCTGCGAACAAGCGCGTAATTCAGCGAGTGACGTAATGCGATAGTGACGAATTTGTGCATCGGTGTGCTCTACTAAATCACCAACTAAACTGTCCATTAAGCGACGCAGTGCGCGATCAGCAATTAATTTATCACTGATACCGCGTGGACTTGCTTCAACCGCTTCATTCCACGCCCCCTGCCATAACGGCACCGCCTGTAATTGCGCCACGGTTACGTAACCACCGCGCAATCCATCATCAATGTCATGACAATCATAGACAATTGAGTCGATCTCATCGACTAACTGCGCTTCTAATAAAGGACTCTCATTAGGCTGATAGCGACGTGGTATTTTTGTGCGATCAAAATGCGCCGCATGTTTAATGATGCTCTCGCGCACTTCGTAAGTGAGATTCAATCCGGGATATTCGGGATAACGCGATTCCAATTCTTCGACCAAGCGCAATCCCTGACGGTTATGTTCAAAGCCGCCGTAATCTTTCATTAAACCAGCTAATAAATCTTCGCCACGATGACCAAATGGCGGATGGCCAACATCGTGTACCAAGGCGATACATTCGACTAAATCTTCATTCAATCCCAAACGTCGCGCAGCAACGCGGGCAACCTGAGCGACTTCGATGGTGTGCGTTAACCGCGTACGAAAATGATCACCTTCGTCATTGGTGAATACTTGGGTTTTATATTGTAAGCGACGAAAAGCGCGGCTGTGGACAATACGATCGCGATCACGTTGAAACGCCGTGCGAAATGGGTCTGGTTCGCAGGGATGTTGAAAACCCCGAGATTGACCCGCACGCATCGCGTACGGTGCCAGTGTCGTTTCTTCGCGGGCTTCGATGTCAGCGCGGGTGAACATGTGATGCGTCCGGACTGGGCTTTTGCTGTTCAGCCCAACGAATAAAACCGGCTTTGTCTTTATCGTTAAAATAAGCCGAACCGCAGACCAAACGATTTGCGCCGTCAGCGATCACTAACGGAATGGTGTCGCGCGCGACGCCGCCATCGACTTGAATATCTAAGGTTGGAAATGCTGCGCGCGTTGCGCGAATGCGCGGGCGCACTTGGGGGATAAATGCTTGGCCGCCAAAACCTGGGTACACAGTCATGAACATGACCAAATCGACTTTTGCAAATGCCCAGAACCATAATTCAGGATCGGTATCTGGGTTCAGCGCTAAGCCAACTTGCGCACCGCTGGCACGAATTTGATTAATGACTTGTTCCAATTGTCGTTGGCCAACGGCTTCTACATGCACGGTAATGGCGTCGGATCCTGCTTTACGGAATGCTTCAATATATTTTTGCGGATCGGTCATCATCAGATGCACGTCCAAAAACAAATCCGTCGAACGGCGCATGGCTTCAACGATGAACGGACCAAAAGTTAAATTGGGAACGAAGTGGCCATCCATCACATCGACATGCAGCATCTTGGCACCAGCCTGTTTGCAGGCGGCTAATTCCTCGGCTAAACGAGCGAAATCAGCAGAGAGCAAGCTGGGGAGTAGGCGAATGGGTGGCATGGCGCGCATGCTTGGGATTGGCCTGAGTTACGCAAGACTGCCCATTGGCGTGCGCCGTTCCGCGCCCTATTACAGCGCATGCTCGTGATGGAACGTTCATGAACAGCGTACGTGCGTGGTGGTTAGCGGCCCCGCTGGGCGAACGCATCAGCTCAGGCGTGTTACTTGTCCTGTTAATCACTGGTCTTCTCGGCGGTCGATGGTGGGCAATTACGGATACGCATGGTCATGCGCAAAAACGCAGCGCTCTTGAATTAGTAACCGGCGGTAATGCTGATCGTACTAATCCGAGTGACCGTTTATTGGCACCATTTTCCCGCGACAATGCTGGTGCGATTAGTCTCTTAGGTACCGATGAATTAGGTCGCAGTTTAGGTTTGCGTTTAAGCGCTGCGCTCGCGACGAGCGTACTGGTTGGTTTTGCTGCAGCACTAGTAGCCATCGTGTTGGGCACGGCTTATGGCATGTTCGCAGCACTCGCTGGTGGACGCACTGATGAATTGCTGATGCGATTTGTCGAAATTACCGCAGCCGTTCCCAATGTCGTCATCATTGTCGTTTTAGTTGCCGCCCTACAAGGTTATGGCTCGGTCGTCATTTTTGCTGCCATGGGTTTGCTCTATTGGCAACAAATCAGTCGCGTTGTTCGCGCTCGCGTCATGCGTCTACGCAACGAACAATATGTCGAAGCCAGTCGCGCCTTAGGAGCCGGTGTTTTCCATCGCATGCGTTGGCATATTTTACCTGGAGTGCTGCCAACGGTGCTGACCTATGGTGCCTTATTGTTGCCAAAATTGATCATTCTTGAGGGGCTTTTGTCGTTTTTAGGCGTCAGCGGCCATGCCAGCTCGCCTCATAGCTTTGGCCGCATCATCGCCGGCGTCACCTCGACCCTGAGTCATTTGTCGCTGAGTTGGTGGCCAGTACTGATAACCTGTGGATGTATGGCGATACTGCTATTGGCGCTCAACCGCGTCTTAGATGCGCGCACGAAATAATGGCTACCGCGGAACCACTTCATCCTGGGTTGTTGCCACCGTCAGTGACTCAGCTAGCTTGCCGCTCTACCACATCCTACTTAGGAAGATCCTATGGCTCTCGAATTTACCGACGCAAACTTTGACGCTGATGTTCTGAAATCCGATAAACCGGTATTGGTCGATTTTTGGGCCCCCTGGTGCGGTCCGTGCAAAATGATTGGCCCCATCATCGAAAAATTATCCAACGACATGAAGAACGTGAAAATTGGTAAACTCAATGTCGACGATAATCCCAATGTCGCTCAAGCCTATAACGTCATGAGTATCCCAACCATGTTATTGTTCAAAGGCGGTAAAGTCGTTGGCACCGCAATGGGCTTCCAGGCGGAACCCAAACTGCGTGAGTTTATCAACACGCACGCTGGCTAATCGACGTTTAACGTTTTAGTTTCATTCCGAACACCCCGTTGCTCAGCAGCGGGGTGTTTTTTTTAATCTTTCATGGAACGGTTATTCGGTGAGCCATTCAAGCGTAAATCGGGCCACCAGAATATGTTTATTGCCCTCGTATAGGCAAAGTACGTTTCCATCAGGAAGTACTGCAAGATCTGAATACGCACTCGGCCCTGCTTCTAGTTCTTTGATAACCGGCCATGTTTTGCCATCGTCGCGACTGAGTTTAATGGCAAGGCCTTCCCGTTTACCCCGACTATTTGGGATTTCACTGCCTGTTTTATCAACCCCTATCCGATGTGGGCACGAAAATAAAACCACGCCCGGCTGAGCGGGATGTGATATGAGGCTCGACATACAGACGGGTTCCCACAAGTCTGGATGAAATATTGGCTTAGCCCAATTGCTTAAACCATCCGTACTGGTGGTAACAATTTTTCGATTTGGTGGTGATGCATTACGGGCAATAAACAGCACACGCTCATCAGATAATTCCGTGATCATCGATTCGTTGGGATTATTAAACATACCATCATTCGGCACCGCTATCGCTCCTGCGTGCCAAGTTTTACCGTGATCATCACTAAAGATGGTTCCTGCAACCGAGGGCGAATGAGCCCCGACTTTACCGTACGCTAACCACACCGGCACGACCAATCGGCCATTCTTTAATTGAATGCCATGTCCTGGGCCCGTGGCGATTACCTTCCAATCAACCTGGGTACGAAAAGCGTCAAACGTCGCCGTAATTTCGACCGGGTCACTCCACGACAGGCCATCATCCGTGCTGCGGATTGAAAAAGCGCGCGCATAATTAACGCAATATAAAAATTCAATCGCTTTGGTTTCGCGATCCACGATAGCGACCGGATTATTAACCGTTTGTTCTTTGGCGCCACTGTCCTTTTTATGCGGATTACCTTCGATGCGTTCGCCACGATGCGCAATAGGTTGTACTGAGCCCCAGGTTTTACCGCCATCGGTCGAACGGCGCAAATTCACTTCTATTTCACCCCAGTCAGCACCTGAATTTTTACGCGCTTCGCAATAGGCCAATATCGTCCCGGCATTGGTCACTACGATCCCTGGAATGCGAAAAAGTGCGATGCCATTCATTCCGGCAGGGAAAACCGCTGTCTTTTCTGGCGGCAATTCCACTGAGATTAGAACACTGCAAAGAAAACTGAAACAGACCATCGTGAAATATTTCATTGGGATGACATTTCCGTGGTTGGTTTTTGCCGATGCTAATTCATATACGGCGCGACGAATGCCCTGTTGATAACCAGGTTGACGCTCAGTAACGCCTCTCTTGATGTCATGTCCGTTTATTTATTCGCAGGCACCAGCGCGCGGTCTAATTCACCGATCTCTTTGCCCATCGCATCGCGCACGATGGCCATCACGTGTGTTGTCCCGTTTGGTAAACGCACTTCGACGTCTAATGGCATTGCCTCTAATGGCGTTACGTAATACGAGCCTAATGAGGTTGGTTTATTTTGTTTCGCGTCAGTCCCAGGCATGGCGAGTAATTCAATGGTGCCGCCTTGAAAGACGCCGAAAAGTCCGCGCACGTGGGCGAGTTTATCGGTCACCTGAACACTTA
>CANETI010000191.1 GCA_947440715.1 Planctomycetota bacterium
CAGGGGTAATCGTGCTGTCTAACGGTTTGGCTCGTCCATAAGCGTTGCAGGTACCACGCTTGAATTATCAGTTGTCGAACAAGGATAGGTCGCATGTCAAATCAACCTCCATCCGCCCGTTTGTATGATGATCTGCGTCCCTACGTGGTGGATCTGGCACCTTCTGACAAGGCGACGTGGTTTCGCCGCTTAGACCATCGTTCGATTTTAGAAGCAGAGGCGCGCATAGGATATTCATTCCCGCGACAAGTGCGGGCATTTTATGAGGAAATCGGTTTTGGTGTGATTCGTCGCGGTTTACAGGATCCGAAAGATGATCAATGGCGTACGGTCGCTAATCGTGTTCTCCATCCGCTGACAGTTGCAGCCTTGGTGCAAGGCGAGGCAGAAATTAATCCCGATCCGCCATTACGGACGAATGAGTGGCCTGTATTTGAAGCGGCTGAACACGATTATTTTGTCGTCGATCCTTTTTCTGGTGAACCGGACACGATCTACACACGCTATCAAATTGATAAAGTCGCTTCCGGTTTTCGAGAGCTGATGCAGCGTTTGTTGACCGATGACGTGACATTTTATTTACGCCGCCGCTGGTGAATAACGAAATTAGCCGCTTTGCTCCATCGACTACTGGCCCAGCACATCCGGGAACGTTGCTGGCGGCTTTATTATGTTGGTTAGATGCGCGCTCGCGTGGGGCAGACATTATTTTGCGCCTGGAAAATTTGGATCCGGATCGTTGCCAACCAGCCTTTGCCGAGGCCATGATAACAGATTTGGCCTGGTTAGGACTGTCATTTGATGTGGTGGAATGGCAGTCGCAACAGCATGCGCGTCATGTGGCAGCCATGGATTATTTAGCTGATAAAGGATTGCTTTATCCCAGCACGTTTTCGCGGCGCGATTTAGAAATGTTGGGACGTCGCACTCCAGATGGCGGTTGGGCCTATGATAATCGTGAACGAGGAAAACCGCTGCCCGTGGGTGGTTGGCGTGCCTGTACTGAGCCATTGCGCGTGCAATTACCGGATGAGGAGTTTTCTCCACTAGACGAGAGTGGCTGTGATTTACGACAAACGCCGACGCTGGCTTTTGGTGATCCGATTGTGCGTCGTCGCGATGGAGCATTCGCTTATCATTTAGTTGCCGTGGTTGATGACGCGGCGTGTGGCGTGACTCACGTGGTGCGCGGTCGCGATATTGCGACAAGCACGGCGACGCAGGTTGCTCTGCAACAGGTGCTGGGTTTACCAACGCCGCAGTATCGCCATCATTTTTTATTGTTGGAACAGCGAGAGCGTAAATTAGCGAAATTACACGGATCGATTGGTTTGCCGGTCTTGCGTCAGTTTTACGATGCGCCAACGTTGTGTGGTTGGCTGGCACACGTGGCCGGATTAGCGCCCGCAGGAACGACGTGTCTGCCAACTGAATTAGTGCGCGATTTTTCCTGGGAGCGTGTGCAAACCCATGATGTTTTAGTACAATGGAACGGACAGGAATTAATGGTGGCTCATGACTAATTCGTGGTCTTGGCAAACGGCGAGCGCCCCAGCGGCTATTGCACTGATACAGGTTCCAGCAAGTAGCGCCTTGATCGACCGTCCTTTACCGCAAGTCGGACAAGCTCGCTTTGCTTGTCTGCGGCATCACGATGGCAGCATAGTTGACGAAGTGGTGGTGACGCGTCTCAGCGAAGAACTGCTGGAAATAGCGTGTCATGGTGGTCCGGGTATGCGCGCGGCAGTCGAAGCGGCATGTGCGAGTCATGGTTTGAAAGCCGCGGATTCAGGACAGGCGAGTGAATCTGAGTTGTGGAAAGCGTTGGCACGTGCGAGCTGCCCCGCTGCGGTGGATTGGTTATTGGGTCAAGGATTAACGGAGCCGCCATTTCCGAAACAGTTTTTATATCGCTTACCGACGGTATTAATTACCGGTCCTGCGAATGCGGGTAAAAGCACGTTATTGAATGCGTGGTGCGGACATCAACGCGCCTTGGTTAGCGATATTCCTGGAACGACGCGCGATTTGTTGACCGGACAAACGTTGGTGTGTGGGTGGCGACTCGTGCTGATCGACTCTGCCGGACTGCGGTCAGGTGGAGATGAGATAGAACAAGCGGGACAGGCATTAGTTGCGGCTGCGCGCAAAACCGCCGATGTGGTATTATATCTGCAACCACCTGGTGATAATACGAGAGAAAAGAGCATTGAGGACGGTGATATCATAATTGCGGGTAAAGCCGATCTACGTGCGAATCATGATGGACTGTGTTGGTCTGCGCAGGGTATTCCTGGGTCAAGCGCGCAAACCTTACTTGCTACAGTTGGCGTAGCGGTTCTCAATCGTTTGCGTTTGCCTGCGATGCCCGCAGTTGCCAGTTGAGCCTGACTATTACCAACCACAGTGCAGCGCATGGCAAATCATTATCTCGACTGGAATGCAACCGCCCCATTAGCGTCCGCTGCCCGTGCGGCGTGGTTAGCGGCGTACGATCAATCCTGGGCCAATCCTGGTTCGGTGCACGCACCCGGACAACGTGCGCGGCATAGCGTCGACCAAGCGAAAGCGAGTTGCGCGCGGTTACTGGGCTGCAAGTCCCATGAATTAGTGGTGACCAGTGGTGGGACGGAAGCGAATGCTTTGGCGATTCATTCGGCTACGTTCGGACAGTCATTAGCGGCTGATGCCGTATTGATGTCGGCCATCGAGCACAGTTCTGTACAACGTAATGGTGAAACGGTTTCTGCGGTGCGCTTGCCTGTGGATGTCTGTGGACGGTTAGCGGCAGACACGGTTCGTGCTGCGGCTTCACCAACCACGCGTTTATTGTGTGTACAATTTGCGAATAACGAAATCGGCGTTTGCCAAGATGTGCCCGCTTTAGTTGCCGCCGTGCGTGCGGTGGCACCACAAGCACGCGTGTTGCTTGATTGTGCGCAGGGAGCTGGAAAAGCCCCACTGAATCTCGCCGCTCTCGATGTTGATTTTGCCAGTATTGCGGGGCACAAATTTGGTGCGCCGAAAGGTATCGGCTTATTGTATGTCAAAAATGGTATTCGGATCGCGCCATTACTCTTTGGTGGCAAACAACAGCAAGATCGTCGCAGTGGTACCGAAGATGTCGCAGGATTAACCGCGTTGCAAGCCGCCTTAGAATCGGCTTTGGCGCATGGCGAAGAAGAAAGCATTCGCCAGCGAATGTTATTAGAAAGTGCCTTTGCTCGTATTGCTTTAGTCTTACCCAAAGTTCAATGGTTAGCGCACGCTGCCCAGCGATTACCAAATACGCTGAGCATCGCGCATCCTGGAGTGATCAACGGGGCATTAGTCATGCGCTTAGATTTAGCCGGAGTTTCCGTTTCAACCGGTTCCGCCTGTATGGCTGCCAGAGGGGAACCAAGCCACGTCATCGCAGCGCTGGGCATAGATTTATCCCTGGCTAAAAGCGTTATCCGTGTGTCTATCGGCCCGGATACCGTCGCCGAAGATCTTGATGCCTTCGTGAACGCGTACATCAGCGAAGTGAAAGCGATGACTGCGGGAAATTAATTTTAGGTGAGAATGTCGCGAACGACTTCGCCGAAGACGTCGGTTAACCGGAAGTCACGGCCTTGCGTACGGTAGGTTAGTTTCAGGTGGTCGATGCCGCACAGGTGCAGCATGGTAGCGTGAAGATCGTGGACGCTAACGGGTTTATGGACAGCCTTGTAACCGAGTTCGTCGGTGCCGCCGTAGCTGGTACCTCCCTTAATGCCGCCTCCGGCAAGGGCGACCGAAAAGCCTAAAATGTGATGATCACGTCCGCTCCCTTGGCCCATGGGTGTGCGACCAAATTCACCGCCCCACAGAATCAGCGTGTCGTCTAATAAACCACGTTCTTTAAGGTCCATGATTAATGCCGCGCTGGGTTTATCGGTTTCGCCTGCTGCAATAGGCAGATCTTTTTCAATATTACCGTGATGGTCAAACGCACGATGATAAAGCTGAATAAAACGCACGCCACGTTCGGCCATGCGGCGGGCGAGTAAACAATTACTGGCAAATGTACCATCACCTGGTTTGTCGATACCATAGCGTTCCAGCGCGGCTTTTGGTTCTTTGCTAAAATCAGTGAGATCAGGCACCGAAGACTGCATACGGTAAGCCATTTCGTATTGACTGATACGCGTTTGAATTTCTGAGTCGTTAATTTTTTCGGCTAATAAACCATTCATGCGATTAATTTCATCAATTACGCCACGTTGCGTGGGCGCATCAACGCCTGCTGGATTAGCGACGTAATGCACGGCATCGCCTTTCGATTGGAATTGAATACCTTGGAAACGACTGGGTAAAAACCCGGCAGACCATTGACGCGCGGACACCGGTTGCGCACCGCCACCTTTACCTTGCGAGGTCATTACCACGAAGCCTGGGAGGTTTTCTGTTTCAGCGCCTAAACCATACAGCATCCACGAGCCCCAGCTTGGGCGTCCTTTAATGATAGACCCCGTGTTCATGAACGCATGTGCGGTGTCATGATTGATTTGTTCGGTGTGCATCGACCGGATAATACACAATTCGTCGGCGATGGAGCCTAAGTGCGGAAAAAGCGTGGAGATTTCTTGTCCCGATTTCCCATATTTTTTAAATTCAGTAAATGGGCCGCGCGCTTTTAGCTCAGAATTTTGTAATTGTGCTAATTGCTGACCTTTGGTGAACGATTCTGGAAATGGTTTACCATCAAGTGCTTTTAATTCAGGCTTAAAATCAAAGGTTTCTAAATGCGATGGTCCACCCGCCATGCACAAATGGATGATGCGCTTGGCTTTAACCGGTGTTTGTGGCTTGGTGATAATGCCACGCCACCGTTCATCAGCGGTTGCTTGATTGGCGAAGAGCGAACCAAGTGCAATTCCACCCAAGCCGCACATGGATTTGGTCAAGAAAGCGCGGCGCTGCAGGGCTTGCGATAATTGTTTATTGATAGACATGGAAAACTCCAAATGGGTAGGCAATAAATAAGGGCTGATTAGAGGGAGCTTACAGGCGAGTAATGGTTTCGTGTAGGTTCAGCAAAACGCGGCATAGTTGCGTCCAGGCAGCCACTTCAATGCGTTGATCTTCCGCAGGCAGTGGTGCCAAACCGGTGCGCAGTAAAGCTTCCGCTTCTTTACTATTAAGCGTGTAGTGCTGGCGTTGTTTGCCGAGAAAAATTAACAGCGGTCCGCTTTCTTCTGTCGTGGGCGCACGACCTAAGGCCGATTGAAAAGCTTGGGTTAATCGTTGTTGATCAGTGGTGGCACCGGCGATTACGCGCACCGCCCAGGTGCGTGCTGCTTCAACAAAGGTGGGGTCGTTCAGTAACGTTAAAGCTTGTTGCGGACTATTTGCCTGAGTGCGGAAGACAGCGCATTCATCACGCGACGGCGCATCAAAATTAGCGAGCATCGGATGCAAGAAAGTGCGTTGCCAGTGCATGTATAAACCACGGCGATATTGTTGGTCGTCGGTGTCGGCGACGTAATCGCGGTTCGGAAATTGTAAATTAGCGTAATAACCAGGTGGTTGATAGGGTTTCGCGCTAGG
>CANETI010000192.1 GCA_947440715.1 Planctomycetota bacterium
ATATTATTACCCGCGCACGTAATGAAGGACTGGCTATTATTGATGTGGGAAGTTTAGCGAACGCTTTATCGCCAGCCCTGCGCACGGGCGAACAATTATCGGTCTCCATTGAAAAACCGGGCGACGGACGTGATCAAGGTATCGGATTCTTGGATGATGGCAGTATGGTGGTTGTCACCGGTGCTGCGAATCACGTCGGCAAACGCGTAGTTTGCACCATCATGCGACTGCATCACACCAGCAATGGTCGTATGATTTTTGCCGACGTAACCGGGACATCAAGCAAGTCCGATGGAAAAACTACGGCTACTCCATCGGCCTAAACGTTTGCTGCCAACCAGGAATAGTTGCGCATTGCGCTTCAATGTCCGCCGCCATCGCGGTATCGTCGAGAACCACTGACCATTCACGATTTTGCGTCAGTGCATAGCGGGTCCAATTATGGCTACCCAATAATAATGTACGGCCATCAACCACGATCGCTTTGACGTGCGTGGTGCGATCAAGTTCATCTAGCAACACAGTCACTCCATGGGTTCGTAACCACGTCATAGCTTCAACGTGTTTATCGTCTGGCTCCTGAGTTTTCCAATCGCGCCCTTGGTCCATAACCACACGCACGTCAACGCCACGAGCAGCGGCATCACTTAACGCCTGTAACAATGCGGCAATTGGGCCATCTGGATCATAACGAATAACGTACATCACAACCGTAATACGATATTGTGCGGCAGATAACGTTCGTAAAGCGGTAGCTAAATACGTTGTTGAGCCTGGAGTTCCATCACTGACAAGCAAACGCGGAGGCAGTGCTCGAACCGGGGCAACAATACCCAGAATCAAGATAATTAATGTTAGTCCTAAAATAATAACGAGACGACGTTGCCACGGCAACCACGGCATCATCGATGGTTGTAATGGCAATTCGGGCATAACGCGTGGCCGTTATTCGGCGGCGAACACAGCCGCCGTAGCCTGCGCCACATCATCATACATCGGTAATAATTTTGTTAAACGTGTCATGCGTAAGACGGCAGCAACAGATGGTGCCGGTCGCGCTAACACCATTCGACCATTGGCCAAATTCACACGGCGCACCACACCAATGAGATTGGCAATAGCGTTAGAGCTCAGCATGGTAATTGCCGCAACTTCTAACACCCAACGACCACCCGGCTCAACCGCCACCATCGCATCCAAGTCGATCATCGCACGATCAAATAACACATCCTGGCTGGCATCAGTTTTCCAGGTCAGCACATGGACTGCGGTTTTAGATGCATCTGATGTTTTTATCCACATGGATGCGGAGCATGCGCAGAATGTAGGCCATGGTCAAGAAGCCGATTATATTTCGTTCACACTGAGTGTTCATCCATACTGGCAGCAACTGCCGCATTTAATACGGACTCGGCGCTCAACGCACCCATGTTTACCTTCGAAACATCTTTGCGTTCCCAGGCAGCACCTGGAGCCTGCAAGGTACGATAACCTCGACCGCGAGGACCATTTCTGGCCGCTGGCACAGGACCAAATAATCCAACCGCTGGGCGACCAAGCGCGGTACATAAATGTAATGGTCCTGTATCGCCGCTAACTAAAACACGCGCGAACGATAATATCCCAGCTAATTGCGGAATCGACGTTGGTGGCGCCATAATCCCATATTTAGCCTCCTGAACGATGGTCTCAGCCATGGTACGTTCAGCTGGCGATCCCCACACCAATACCAAGGGTAATTTTCGTTCTTGGCATAATCGCGCGAACGCAATTTGACACGTCTGCGGCCAAACTTTGGTTGGCCAACCGGCACCAACATTTAGCATCACCGCGCCCTGACTTGGTTCGGTTGCAATGTGTTGAGATATTAACCACGAACGCGCGAAAACTCGCTCTGCATCCCAAGTCGGTAACGGAAATTGCCAACCGCCACGCGCGCCGATTCCGAGCAACGGTAATCCAAGCGCACGTTGTTGGTCAATCACATGAACGGCTTGTGGTCTGACCCGTGTTCGTGAAACCAACCAACTGACTTCACGTGAACGCGGCGGTGCATGTCCAATTCTATTTTTACTGCCACTCCAACCGGCGATGATGGCACTCTTGCCCAATCCCTGTGCATCAATAACCACATCATAGCCACCTGAACGTACGTCACGCAATAAGCGGCGCAGTAATAACCAGCGGTGAGCAAAACCTTTGGTCGCATCACGTAAGGCTTTGCGCGGCAGTTCGTGTACGCGATCAATTACTGGATTATGTCGCAGTACACACGCCCAACGATCTTCACAAACCCATCCGATTTGATGACCAGCACGATGTAAATCTGCCGCTAACGGCAGTGTGTGAATGATGTCTCCAAATGCGCCTAAACGCACGATCAAAACGCGCATGGGTCGCACCGTAGGAGTTTAATCCGGAACTCAAACAACATCGTTCGCGGCGTTGTCGCCGCACGGCGACACAATCGTTTACGTGATTCTGCCATCAATGATGTGCCATGTGCACACTTGCGACATTTGCCCCAACTGTGTAGAAACCGCAAGCATTCACGTAAAGACGTGTCCAATCACCAAAATCGACCAAATAGTGAGCCCATGAGCAAGGACGAACATCTCAGCCTCGGCAAGGTTGCCAAACGCTGCAACGTGAGCCGTACAACGGTTTACCGCTGGATCGTACATGGCCATTTAAAAGCCTACGCTTTGCCCAGCGGACACTTCCGAGTTCGCCCTGAAGACCTCGACCTTTTCTGCCAATCATTTGGTATTCCAGATGTCGGTAAAAAAACCACGGTCCGCGCCGGTGCAAGTACTGCTGGTAAACTGCAAGTGCTGATTGCAGACGACCATCCAGATGTGGTATTATTATTACGTAAAGTGGTCGAACGCTATTTGCCTGAAGCGATTATTAATGAAGCCGTCAATGGCGTCGATACTTGTATCGCTGTTGGCACCATCAAACCACACATCATGTTGCTCGACATCATGATGCCTGGCATGGATGGCTTTGCTGTTTTACAGGAATTATTACGTCGCCCAGAACTCAATGGCAGTCAAGTCGTGGTGGTGTCGGCCTACGAACCATTCGATCGCGTCGAAGAACTCGCCCGCCTCAATCCGCAAATCGCTGCCTGCATTCGCAAGCCAGTGAGCGTTGATGCGCTCGGAAAATCGCTGCAGGAGTTAGCCCGCTCGTTCACCGTGGGCTAAACACACGATGCTTGATAGTCTGCAGGGCCTGCAACCACATTTCGCCGAGGTTCAGCGTCACATGCAGGTTGCGTTGGCCACTGATGAGCCACGCGTTGCGCAATTAATCGCCGATTTAGGTTCTTTTCACGGCAAGATGCTGCGGCCAGCTTTAGTGCTGCTGGTTGCCGAAGCCGTCGGCAATATTTCAACCATTCATCATCGTTTGGGCGCCGCATTAGAACTCATCCACACAGCGACACTCATTCATGATGATTTAATTGATGACGCCAATACTCGTCGTGGTCAACCAACCGCCCATGTGCGCTTTGATAATACGACGGCGGTATTACTCGGCGATTATTTTTATACCCACGCCTTCAATTTAATCGCCGATCTTAATAATTCATCGGTGATGAAAAAACTAACCACGACCACTAACATCATTTGCCAAGGTGAATTACACCAACAATGCGTTGCGCGTGATGTGGCACTAACCGAAGCTGAATATAATCGCATCATTTTTGCAAAAACTGCGGTGCTGACCGAACTTGCTGGCGAATTGGGCGCTGTTGAAGGCAGTATTGATCAGCAACGTGCCGCCGCTGCCTATGGCCGCGCAGCAGGAATGGCCTTCCAAGTCGCCGATGATTGTTTGGATTTCAGCGGGGATCCGCAAAAAGTCGGCAAAACCTTATCGACGGACATTGAACGCGGTCGCTTAACCTTACCCATTATTCGCCTGCTGGAGAACGCCGGTGATAAACGCCCTGCGTTAGAAAAGCGGCTGTTATCTGTCTCCACTCCAGAAGAAGTTGCCGCCGTTCGTAACCTGATCATCGATGGCGGAGGCGTGAGTGCAGCGCTGGATACCGCGCGCGAATACGTCAAAGACGCCCAACGTCAGCTCGGCGTGTTTGGCCAAAGTCCTCAACGCCAGCGGTTATGGGATTTAGCGGAGTTTATTGTCGCTCGTGATTTTTAACTTAAAAAATAATTGCTGTAATATTTAAAACCTAGTGACTGTTCCGAATGAGTTAGATATTTAATTCTTACGACGTCATTATCGCAACGCCGACTAACTTTAATTAATGCCCTACCATTTAATTTATTAAGGCGTGTTAGACTCATGTTGTTTATCTAACCCATGCACCGTCTTTTCCCAATAATGCGGACGCCACAACAGCTGCCACAAACCCTTCCACGCAGCGATGGCCAAGAGAATCCAATATAAGGGAGATATTAAAGCGGCTAATAATAAACCTTTTTGTCCAGGGCGGCGACCAGCAAGAAACGTAATGAGAACAAAGGCAATATTACCTAAAATTAATGCAATGGAGGCGGCAAAGAATATCTGACTCATTATCGCCAACGTTGGGTCTTCGTATTGACCATGAAATATCATCGGCCAACTCCAGCGATCATGCAGATGATCGCGAGTGGTGAGCAATTCTAATAAAGCGTACCCACGCGACATATCGAGCGCGAGCAATGCTGCGTAAGTGCCGCTAATCGCCCACAGCGCTAAATTTAAAGCCGATAAGATCGACACGCAAAAGACGGATAAAATAAAACCCAACGTGCCCCAGGGGCCTAAACGCATAACTAGGAGCCATGGTCGACGACCCCAAACCAAATGCGTTACCATGTAACCTTTCAACCAGCGACTGCGTTGGCGAATCCAATTACCAACTTGGCTATTGGCTTCTTCCCAGGTGGTGCTGTCCAACGTGCGGGTATGAAATCCCTGCATATATAAACGGACACCCAAATCGCAGTCTTCGGTCACATTAAACGGGTCCCATCCGCCGATTCCCCGTAGCGCCTGGGTGCGAAAATGGTTGCTGGTGCCACCCAATGGGATCGGAACACCTAAAACCACTAAACCGCTTAAATAGCGGCGAAACCATACATTATATTCCAGGGCAAACCATTTCGTCAGTAAATTTTGGTCATGGTTGTGATAGGCCAATTGAGCCTGCAAACAAACAACGTGTTCTTCGACATCACGGAATGCGCAAACCGCCTGTTTTAATTGATCAGGTTCTGGGCGATCTTCCGCGTCGAAAATAACTAAAAATTCACCGCGTGCGCGTTCTAAACCATGATTACACGCACGTGGTTTTGTTTTCGGCTGCGCAGGAGGAACCACTACCGCTTCGGCATAACTCGGAATACCCGCTTCCGTTAATGCCTGTAATGTTTCCGGATCATCAGCTTCCAATAAGAATTTAACGTCTAGGCGATCGTGCGGATAATCTAGTTTTGCCAACGCGCGCAGAATATTCCGCGCCACATTGCGCTCTTTATAGAGCGGCACCAA
>CANETI010000193.1 GCA_947440715.1 Planctomycetota bacterium
ATCCCAATCTGGTCCAGGTTTTAAGGCCAGTTACTCAAAACGATTCCGTGGATTGGCCGACACGCCACGACCGAGGTGAGGAATAACGGGCATGAGATCGGGCGGGTCGATTGGCTGCATATGGGCCAGTATGGACACTCTTAGGGGGTCCGGAAGTCCGGAAGTCCTCTTCGAAGTCCGGAGGTCCGGAAGTCCTGCGTGTTCTTCGCGTTTGCACCACGTGGAGTTAAATGCACGGCTGCAAAAAGGTGGCGCTGCGCGCCCTGGGTCTTTGTGCGTAAATGGAGTGGAAAAGTGAGCAAAGCGAACACCTTTCTGCAGGCGTGAGCAACCTATCCCTCGCCCAATAATCCCAGTTCGCGCAAGACTTCCGGACTTCCGGACTTCGGACTTCGGACTTTTCTAGGTTCCGGTCCTAAATCCAACTTGTTGCAGGACACTCCAAATAAATGGTAATAGAACGTCACTTCGGTGAAGTACCTACGCTTCTCAAGCTTGCCCACGGCGAAACGCAAATCGAACTGCAGTTCCCAACTATGTCCAACCCAGTCGATCCACTTGATGTCCTCGCTTTGCGCGCCCAGGCGGGCGATCATGAAGCGTTTGTGGCCATGGTGGAACAAACCGAACATGACCTGCGCGTGGTGGTGAGTTGTTACGCGACCAATTTGGCCATGGTCGATGAAGTGATGCAGGGGACTTATGTCACGGCTTTTGAACGTTTGGACACCTATCAACCGCGTGGGACATTTCGCGCCTGGTTAGTTGGCATTGCGCGAAATTTAATTCGTCGCGAATTGACGCAGCGTTCAAAAGCGTTGGCCATGGATGGTGAAGTATTGGAACAAGTTTTAGCGCGGCAGTCGGCGGAGCGCTTTGAACAGGATGATGAGCGTGTGCCAGAGCAGGCACTAGCCGTGTTGCGTTCGTGTTTGGAACAACTCGCACCTGAAGCGCGGCAATTAATTACTGAGCGTTATGTCAGTGGCCGCCAAGTGAACGATATTGCGACGTTGTTGCAACGTTCAGCTAATTGGGTGGCGGTCACGTTATTTCGTGTGCGTAAAACCTTGCACCTGTGTTTACGCCAAGGTGGCGTGTCATGAGCGATGCCGATATCGTCGCGCTCGTCGCAGCGTATGTCGAAGGTGATTTAGATCCCGTCAGCCGTTCGCATTTAGTCGAAAAATTAAATGACGATCCAACCCTGAGCAGTACGATTGGCCAACAGGTTCGGACGCATCTCTTGCTGCACGCATTATTACATCGACCAAAAATAAGTGTGGCCGTGCAACGCGCGCGCCTGATTCCAGCGAGTTTTTCGCCAGTGAAAAAGAAGCAATTGGTGGCATCTGCCCAGGCATTGCGTCCTGTGGCGATGCGGCGTCCGTCACGATGGTGGTACGCTGTGGTGGCAAGCGCGTCAGCCGCAGCAGCGTTAATATTTGGGGTGTGGTTTTCGCCATCATTTACTAATTATTTTATTGCTGCTCATACGACGGCGAAAATTGTTGCTCATGCGGACGTACGCATTGTTCGTGGACCCGCTTCTTTATCGCATCAAATAGGTCATGGTTTATTGCAGCCAGGCGACACCGTCATGACTGCCGCGAATCAACGAGCGGCCTTAGTGTACGAAAATGAAAATACCGTGGTGGATATTGGGCCCTTAACGCGCGTGCAGGCAATTGGCGGGGCTGGCAAACGGTTTCGTTTAGAACAGGGCATGGTAGATATTAAGGCCATGCCACAACCACCGACGAAGCCGATGGTCGTGGAAACACCGCATGCAGAGGTCACGGTCATTGGAACGGCTTTTAATTTATCTAGCGACCAATTTTTAACGTGGCTCAGCGTTAGTCACGGCCAAGTTCAATTTAAAAACCACGCTGGTGAGCGTTTATCCGTTGGCACCGGCCAGCGTGCGTTAGCGGCGGATCGTTTGACGCTCATTCCTCATGATCGTGGTTGTGGATTAATTGGCGAATATTATCAGGGTATGGATTTGACCAATTTGAAATGGAAGCGGCTGGATCCGGTGATTGCCTTTGATTGGGAAATCGACGAGCCAGCGCCAGGAATGACGCATCCATTTTCGGTACGATGGACGGGTATGATCGAAGCGCGATTTGCTGAAACATACCGCATTTTTTTGCCGAGCGATGACGGCGTGCGCTTATGGATCGATAATCGTTTGGTCTACGATAATTGGCGCGTGCAAGCGTATCGTGATGATGATCGTCGCTATGGCGTATTCACCTTTGACCAAGATCGCTTGCGCGTTCCCATTCGCTTGGAATTTTTTGAACGTCACACCTTCGCGATTCTTCGTTTGATGTGGATGAGTAACTCGCAACCGCGTCAGGTGATTCCGGCAAGTGCTCTTTATCCAGAGGGTAATTAATGCTCCTAATAATGCATACCCAGGTACTTAGCTTTTTTCCTTATTCCAAAGTTCGCTTCGTTGCCGTTAACATTTTCCCCGACGCATTTCGTCAAGGATTGTCATAGCCTTATGTCGTACCTCATGCGCACGCTCGCTCTTTTTCCATTACTCGTCTTCCAAGCCGTGTTGCCGGCTGTTGAATTGGGTGAGGAAAAAAAACCACCGAAAGGGCCAAACGTTGATGAAGCAGAATGGCTGAAGTCATTAAAATTACCCGAAGGACTGCAACCTTCCGTGTGGGCCTCGGGGACGCAAATATTAAATGCCATTGCGATTGATGTTGATGAGCAGGGGCGTGTCTTCGCCGCAGAAACAGCGCGTTGGCGTTTAGGTGGCGTCATTGATGTGCGTAACTTTTTATTCCTTTACAAAGATGATTTGCGCGTCGAAACCTCGGCCGATCGCGCGGCATTGATTGAAAAATGGAAAGATAAATTTCCCAAAGAGTTCTTCACCAAAGAAACGGAACGCGTTCGTCTGTTGGTTGATAGTGATGGCGATGGCAAAGCCGATAAATCAAGCGTTTTTACCGATGGTTTTCGTGATCCCGTAGATGGCCCAGCGGCTGGCGTTATGGCTTTTAATGGCCGCGTTTACCTGACCAACATTCCAAAGCTGTATGCTTTTGATGATAAAAATAATGATGGCATAGCTGATCGTCATGAAGTGCTTGCCGATGGTTTTGGTCCACGTTTTAGCATCAGTGGTCACGATATGCATGGATTGGCCATGGGGCCTGATGGTCGGATTTATTTTTCCATGGGTGATCGTGGTTACAACGTTACGACGAAAGAAGGAAAAACGTTTAAGGACCCAATGTCTGGAGGGGTATTCCGTTGTGATCCTGACGGTTCGAATTTTGAGCAATATTATTGGGACCTCCGTAATCCACAAGAATTGGCCTTTGATGCCTGGGGTAACCTATTTACCGTCGATAATAATGCCGACATTGGTGATGCTGCCCGTGTGGTTTATATTTTAGAAGGTGGATCAAGTGCCTGGAATCATGGGTGGCAATTATTAGGAAATGACAGTTTTAGTAAAACTGCGGGTTTAGACGGACGGCAGCCAAATCCGTGGTTGGATGAAGGTTTGTGGAAAGCCACCTTTCCCGCGCAACCAGCGTGGTTGCTGCCAGCCGTTGGACACGTGACCAGTGGCCCGAGCGGCGTGGCATTTTATCCTGGTCTTGGTTTTGGCGATCGACTGACCAACCATTTCTTAGTGTGCGATTATCGCGCTGGTCGCGATTCTGGTGTGTGGTCGTATAAATTAAATGAAGCCGGGGCAGGGTTTACGTTGCCGGATGACCAAAAGAAACAATTTCTGTGGGGCTTGCCGCCAACCGACGTGACCTTCGGTTATGACGGTCGCATTTATGTGTCGGATTACATTGGTGGCTGGGAATTAAATAATCATGGTCGCGTCATTACCGTTAGCGACCCCGCGACCAGTAATAGTCAGGAAGTAAAAGATTTATCCGCCTTAATGAAGGCCGGCTTTCAGCAGCGCCCAGTGGCGGAATTAGCGACCTTATTGGGGCATGCCGATATGCGCGTTCGTCAGCGTGCACAATTTGAATTAGTTACTCGTGGCGCAGATGGAAAAGCGGCATTAACCACGGCGGCGACGAGCGGAGCGACCACCTTTGCTCGTGTTCACGGCGTGTGGGGCATTGGTCAAATAGCACGAAAAGATGCAATGGCAGCGCAAACGTTGTTGCCATTGTTGAGCGATGCCGATGTACGAGTACGCGAACAAGCAGTCAAAACACTTGGCGATTTAAAATATGCAGGTGCGGCGTCAGAGATCGTCAAATTATTAAACGACAGCAGCGCACGCGTGCAAAGTTTTGCCGCCATCGCGCTTGGTCGCCTAGCACATAAAGCGGCATTCCCAGCCGTGGTTAAGACCTTGGCCAATAATGCGGATAAAGATGTGTATTTGCGGCATGCGTTAATCATGGGATTAATCAGCACGGCAGACGGAAAACAATTAACGGCTTTATCATCGGATTCTTCCCCAGCCGTGCGTTTGGGTGCCTTGGTGGCGCTGCGCCGTCTGGGCGATAATGGATGTGCAGCATTCTTGAATGACGCGAATGAATTAGTGCGCGCGGAAGCCATTCGTGCGGTGTATGAGAAAAATTTATTAGAAATGATGCCGCAATTAATGGCTCAATTGGGAAAACCATTTGGTAAAGAAATCCCTGAAACGATTGCGCGATTGCTACATCTGCGTCTCATTAACGCGAATTATCGTCAGGGTGATGAATCCGCAGCGAAAGCGTTGTTGGCCTTTGCGGCAAACAAATCGTTTCCGATTGATGTGCGTTTGGTGGCGTTGAAGTCATTAGAAAATTGGCAGCAGCCAACTTGGATTGACCCGGTGATTGGCTATGCACGCAAAGCGAAACGTCGTGACAAGGGACCGGATCCTGCGCCGTTGAAAGCCGATTTAATGGCCATTATCGATAGTGGCGAAGAACGATTATTAGCCACGGCGGTGAAATTAGCGCAACGATTTGGCTATGGTTTACCGGATGCGGTATTGGTGACGATTCTGGACAATCTTTCCATGGCGACCGACGTACGGCGCGAAGCGTTGACCTTACTGACCGAGCGAAAATTCGCGGGTTTAAAAGAACGTTTGCCGCGTCTCTTGCGCGAAGATAACGCGGATATTCGTCGCGCTGCCTATGCTGCACTGGTGACTTATGATCGTTCCGCCGCCTTGCCGGCTGGCATTGCCGCACTGGGACAAGACAGCAATAGCGAACCGGAATTAATTGCCGTCGAAAGCCGCACGGAAGGTCCTTGGACCTCTTTGCCTTTGGGCATGCCAACCGCAGCCAATATTGCTAATAAAGGTGTGGTGACATGGATTGAAAACTTTAGTAATCCACATCCGGACGCTGGTGCGAAAGGCGCTATCGTGGCGCGTTTAAATGATGGTGAATTAGCAGAAAACGATGATGACACCAAACGAACGGTCTGGTTTGATCAACACGAAGCGCGCTTTGTTTTAGATTTAGGAAGCGTCATTGAACTTGGTCGCGTCGATACG
>CANETI010000194.1 GCA_947440715.1 Planctomycetota bacterium
GCGCGGTTGCAAATCTTTAATCAAGACATTTTCTAACAGCAATGCTTCGACTTCACTGTCCGTCTCTATGGTTTGAATATCGGCAACTTCCTGGACCAAACGCAGGGTTTTTGCTGGATGTCCGTCACGACTTTGAAAATAATTTGCTACTCGTTTTCGTAAATTTTTTGCCTTACCGACGTAAATTTCGTTTCCCGCTGCATCTTTATAAATGTAGCAGCCTGGGCCTGTACTTAATTGAGCAACGAGCATTGCGATACGTTCGCCGTCGCGTTCGACACGAGCTTCAGGCATGAACCAGCGTCCCGTTACTGAATCGCGACTGCTGATTTATTAGCTGTCCACCATTCACGCCAAACTTTATGCAAAGTAATTTTATGCTGTTCATGCCAAGCTGCCCATAATTTCTCGTCCGCGTCTAAGGCTAAATCATCGGCGGCACGCACCGGAATCGGCGGCAAACCGTTAGCGGCAGGCGAACCAGCAGTGGGGATGACCGAATGCTTGGTCAGTTCGCGTAATAAATAATTTGCATTGAGCCCAACGAGGGGCTGAGGATCTTCCAAAGCACCCAGCAACGTTTCAATACACGCGCGCGTGCCGATCCCTTTTAGTACTTCCACTGCACCAACGCGAACGCCCCAATCGTCATCGCTGGCTAATGCTTCGCTAATGGCTGTCTCAATAGTTGATCCACGCGCAATTAAATCATCAATGGCTTTGTGATAAATCACGACATTGTCGGCGTTACTCAAATCTTTCCCTGCTGCCAATTTTTTAATGCTGGCGAGCATAACCGCGCGAGCATCGTCTTGATGTTTATCGCCTGAGGTATCAAACGCCGCCGTGCGCTCCTCACCGCAGCCGCTCAGCACAAAGAGCGCCACCACTATTGCGCAAGCCGATAAACAGGCATCACGCCAGATCGATAGTAAACTCGACTCTTTCAAAAAGATTACGACACGAGCCATGAATGCCTCCCACCACAAAGGAACAAACCTAACGCCGCCCCAACCCAGTTGAGATCGGCGCGCACAAGTTCCTTCATGGCGATCCATGCGCAACCAACACGCTGATGCGCCCAGCGTGCTGTATGTGATAAACTCCCGGCTCTGCGATGAACGGCTCACCATCAATTTGCATGGGCAATGCCGCACCCACGCTGAAACGCACCTCAGCTACGCGCTGCAAGAGTCGAGGTCGACGCAAACGCGCAGCCACCAATCCGAGCGTTAAGCCATGGCCGAGGGCAACCGCCTCCAATAACCCATCATCTCGCCGACCATCTGCAGCCAAGACCACTCCACCCGCATAACTGGTAATGTTGGCAAAAACGACGGCATGCGCCCAGGTAGGGACGATTAATCCATTAGCAAAGCGAACGTGTTGCCGCAGGAGCATCGCTCGCTGCTGCGCCCCCAACCATGCGTACATGCCCTTATTAATCAGCGCACCACGCAGAACCTGCGGATGACGTTGACGGGCGTGATGGAAACGCAGCGCCACCGCCGCATCGCCCCCGACGCTGCAATAATTGAGGCACAGATGATCTAATTGAGGACCACGCACTTTCCAGCAATCGAGCGGACGAGCGCTCGCCGAACGTAACTGTTCGAGTAATCCCAGCAGTGTGGAGTCACTCCAAGTGCTCGCGCCCCAACCTAAGCTGCGCGCCAAATCGTTACCCGTACCAAGGGGAATTACGCCAATTGGCAGGGATATTCCCGCTAAACGCATGGCCTCGGCCAAGGCGCTGACCGTGCCATCGCCGCCACAGGCTATCCAGGCGCTCGTCGATGCCTGATGCCGAACCACAATCTGTCGCAGTGGAAGGTCACCTAAGATAAACACGGACTCTACACCGCAGCAGTGCCGCAATGCCGATGCTAATGCTGCGCCTTGACCACCTCCGCTGCGCGGATTGACGACAAAGCGAATGTTGGCGCTCGACAAAACCATTATTCCTAGCGTGGTGGCGCCCAGAACGTCGCAACTAGACACCCAAAGTCGACTCACATCAGTCGCAACACTTTGTTTGAGACCTTCGCTGACCGTGCCCCACAGCCACGGCGCGAACTCCGCATGTTTGTCCTGCGTGGTTGACTGCTTCGACCCCCACGACTATGAATCTGAGCGTCTAACTCGTTTCTCGACCGAACCCAAGATGCTGTACATCAAACGTGATGCTACACGTCATTGGCTCTTGCCGAGGACGCCAACAGCGACGAGAGGAATCCCCTAGTGGAATCCGAACTGGAGCGTCTACGTAAGAAGGTGGAGAACTTCCCCTCTGCCTCCGCCTATAATCGGTTAGCCGAATTAGTGCGACTTGGAGGAGATAATCCCGGCGCTGAACAAGTCTGCCGACGTTGTATTAAAGAATTTCCACGCAACGGACAGGCATATGTCATCTTAGCAGAAATTGAATTGGCCAATGGCCGCAAAGATGAAGCAATTAAAAACCTACTCACCGCGGTTGAACGTGATAATCGCAGCTATGCCGCTCATCGCATGCTCGCCGACCACTATATAGAAATAGCTCGTCCGCCGCAGGCATTACAGCATTTACGCCAAATCCTGACTTTTAAAATAAACGATCCGGCGGTGCTCAAAAAAATTGAGCAAATTACTGGAAAACCACCAACCGCTTCCGTCATTCGCCAAGTAACGGGCGGCAGCAATGCCGTCGTCCCAGGGCGTCCAGCAGAGCCAACACCGCTTGCTAATAAAATAATTCCGGCAGCCGATGGCCTGGCTGGACTGTGCGCCGAAGCTGGCGTTCGTGGCGCATTAATTGCCGATGAAAAAGGACGCGTCGTTTCCAGTAAGCGACTCAGCCCAGAACAAGAAGACATACTCGCAGCGCTCGCTGGCGAAATTGCCAAAGCCGCCGAACAGTCACTGACTGCCGTGGGGCAAGAACGACTCAGCATGTGGACCATTGTTGCCGAACAGGGCCAAGTGCTGTCCTTCAAACGCGAACAGAGCTTTAGCGTGGTGATTTTGGCCGAGCCGGGCGTGCGCCCAGCCATGCTAGAAATCCGCGCTCGCCAAGCGCTCATCGATTTGGGAACGGGCTGATCTATGCAAGAGATCCTGAACCAACTCAATCGCGTGCGTGGCGTCGGCGGCTCTTTGCTGGTTTCTAGCGACGGGCTCCCCATGGCCAGCGCTCTGCGCGAAGGCATTGATGAAGCGCAATTAGCGGCCTCTATCGGTAGCGTCATTGAACACAGCCTCAGCCTCGCCACACACATGAAACTCGGTGCGCAAAAGCATCTCCATGTCGCGAGCGACCAAGGCAGCCTCTTGCTTATGAGCGCAGGAAACGGCTACCTGGTGGTCGTCGTTGACCAGCAAGCAAATCTCACCCTCATGCAGCTGGAAACAAAACCCTTTCTTGAGCGCATCGCCCAACGGCTCTCTCTCTAACATCTCAGTTTTAATCCGACCTCTCTCCAACGAGTCCCACCGCCATGGTTCAAATCAATTTCGGTCAACGTGAAGTCAGCTGCAAAGTTGTATTCTATGGCCCAGGTATGTCGGGCAAGACCACCAACTTAGAAATTATTCATAAAAAAGCGCCCAAAGACGCCGTTGGGGAAATGGTGTCCATTGCGACAGAAACCGATCGCACGCTTTATTTCGACTTTTTGCCGTTAGATTTAGGTACCGTCGCTGGCATGCGCACCAAATTCCAGCTCTACACGGTGCCTGGTCAAATCTATTATAACGCCACACGTAAGTTAGTTTTACAGGGCGTTGACGGAGTTATTTTCGTTGCCGATTCCAGTCCCGATAAAATGGCTGAAAATTTAGAGTCGCTGCAAAATTTGCGCGATAATTTAGCCGAAATGAGCTTAACCACGGACGATATCCCGTTGGTCTTACAATATAATAAACGCGATCTGCCAAATGCGCTCAGCGTTGCTGATATTAACGCGCAGCTCAACCCCATGGGCGTGCCCGTTTTTGAAGGCGTTGCCCGCGAAGGTAAAGGCGTGTTCGCAACGCTAAAAGAAATTTCGCGCCTGGTCATCGAAAAACTCAATAAAGAACATGCGCCAGCTTCAAATCGTCGTCGCACCAGCACTTCATTAACTCCACCTAACGCGCAACCGCCAATGCCGCCTCCAGGCCAGCCAACGCCTGTACGCCCGGCTCCCGTTGCGCAAATGGTCACGCCCCGCCAACAGCCAGCACCTCCGGCGCAACCGGCGCAACGACCACAACAGCAACCACCAGCACAACGACCACAACAGCCGCCGCCACAACAAGCGGCTCGCCCAACAGCGCCACCACCGCAAGCGTTGCCACCCGCACGTCCACCGATGCCAGCGCAACCAACCCCATCGCGTGGCGTGCCACAAATTCCACAGGCTGCCCAACCCATAGCCAACGATCCGCGCGACAAACATTTGGCGAAGGCCAAACCGCCATCGCTGGAAAACGCCAAGCAACAAACAGGCGGCAAGGTTAATTTAGGGGCCACTGACCCCAGCCTAAAACGCTACCAAGAAGCATCACGCCCTGGTGGCGGTGGCGTAAAGACACTGCTCATTGTGCTGATCGGCCTCATGGTCCTGGTGATTTTAGCCATTCTCGCAATCATCTATGTCCCAGCGGTACGCGGCATCCTGCCTCAGGATATTCAACGGCAATTGATGGGATCAAGCGCTGCTCCGGTTGCGAATCCGGTTATTCCAACGGCACCTGTTGCGACCCCGGTTACACCCGTCGCGAATCCTGCCGCTCCCATTCCTGATCCAGCACCAACCGCAACTCCAACTCCTGCACCCATTCCCGCAGCGGCCATTCCTGCTCCAGAAACGGCTCCCGCCGTACCCGCTCCAGCAGACACAAAACCTGCTGAGCCAAAACCAGTTGAGCCAAAACCTGCTGATGCCGCAACTGATGCCTCAGTAAAAATACCTACACCGGCCGCGCCTGCTGCCGCTGGGGAGGGCACCAATGGTAAGTGATAATGATGCCCTGCGTTTACGTCGTTTGGTGTTCTACGCCGCCGATACTGAACGCATCAATTCCATCTTGCTGACCTTCGTAAAGAAAGCGAACGCGCAAAGCGCGCTCGTGATCGACAAAGAAGGCCACATGGTTGCCCGCCAAGGCTTTTTTAAACAAGATACCTCTGCTTTAGCCGCCTTGGTTTCCGGTTCCTTTGCCAGCACCCGTGAAGTTGCGCGTTTATTGGGTGAACCTGAATTCCGCGTACTCTTTCATCAAGGCCAAGGTCAAAGCATTCATATTACGTTGCTCGGCGAGCGTACCCTTTGCGTAATCGTATTCGGATCCGCTGTTAAAGCCGGCATGATCCAAGTGCTGTGCAAAGAATTAGCCGGTCAATTGGAAGTCGTTCTTGCTGATGCCGCAAAACGCAAACCAGAAGACGAGCCA
>CANETI010000195.1 GCA_947440715.1 Planctomycetota bacterium
CACGACGGGCACACGGAAATCACCTTTTTCGCCTAAGTACGTGTGGCCATCCTGAAAAATCATTACTGCGGCGGGCACAGTCCCGTCGTATTGGGCTGGCACGTACACCCAATATTGGCGAATCGTTCCTGGGAAGACGGTACTTTTCCACACGCCTTCGGTAATTTTTCCTTGGGGAACGCCATCGACGCGCAGTGAATCAGGACCGTAGGTATAGGATTCTTTAACCGGTTCAGCGCTAACCGCCAACGAGAGTGTGCAGGCGAACAGACAGATGGCGAATAAACGAATCATGGGGTGTCCTTCGGTTGAAAATATGGGATAAAAAAGAATAATAAAAATCGTGGTGCTGAAGGCTTTACTCGAATGAGGTCGGCTTCTTATCTTGGGTAATGACCGGGGGCATGGCATCCAGTGAATTGGTGGTGCGCAGAAAGCGTTCGGTTCCACCTCTTTTGTCGCTGTTGTTGTCATCCTGACGTAAAATTCTTCGAGCCTCTAAGCCCAAACGATGTCCGATTTGGCGTTCTTCATCGACGACAATCGTGGCTCCTGCCGCCTGGATTTCATATGCAAAGCGATGATAGCGAGCACGAGCAACAATGGGTACGCCTGGGGCAAGGGCACGGACCTGATGAATAACGCTGGTGACGGTGAGGTGGTCTGGTAACGCAACAATAACTAAATCCAGGTCACGAATTCCCAGATGTTGCAGTAATTCGGCATTTCGTGCGTCACCAACTACACCTTCTAATTGCCGATCATTGGCCAGTTGCGCATTCGCGGCTTGGAAATCTATGACGATAATATGCGCTCCGTGACGAATCAGTGGTTCCACTAATTGCTGACCAGCGACACCATAACCGACTACTAACACGCGTTCTGCGGTCATATTTTTTTCGTGTGGTTGTTCTTCCGCCGTGTATTCAGAACTCGCCATTTTGCGTGATTGAAACCAGCGACCAATTAAAGGCGCATAGCGTACCAGATACGGGGTTACGAGCAGCGATAAAATCGATACCGATACGAACAAGTTAAATAACCACACATCGGTGGGAGTATTCGCTTTATGAAATACCTGTTCAGTAATGATGAAAGAAAATTCTCCGATTTGAGCCAGACAAACGGCAGTTGCGACTGATTCAGGCCACGGACAACGAAATGCACGCATAATGAGCGTGAGTAAAATAGTTTTCCCAGCGATAAGCGCAGTCCCTAAACCAAGAACGGCGAGCATATTATGATACATCCACACCGGATCGCCCAACATCCCGATAGAGACGAAAAAGATGGTAACGAAAATAGTGCGCAAGGTGCTGATATCGGCTCGTGCCTGCAGTGCATACGGTGATTCAGCTAGAACCATGCCAGCAACAAACGCACCCAGTGCTGGTGAAATGCCCAAACTGTGCGCAACCCACGCTGATCCGAGTGATAATAATGCGGCGAGCAAAATGAGCAGTTCACGATTTGCGAGTAAGACGGACGTGCGTAAAAAACGCGGCAGGACAAAGTTCGCAAAGGCCCAGAACGCGATAGTCATGGCCAGAAATAAGCCAGCCGAACGGGCCATGCCGATGGCTAATTGGCCATAACTAATATCGCCCTGATCTAGCATACTAATAATTAAAACTAACGGCACGACGGCGATGTCTTGCAATAATAATACGCCTAAGGAATTACGTCCATGAAAGCTATCAATTTGTCCACGATCTGTGAGGACACGTAAGACGCAGGCGGTAGAACTAAATGCAACAATGGCGCCAATGCCGATGGCGGCTTGCGCGCCTAAACCAAAAGCGAATGAAATCGTCGCACCAATACCGACGGTTAATATGACTTGGACGGTCCCTCCGCCCAGTCCTACCGGCCCCATGCGCCATAATCGTTTCAGCGAGAATTCGAGCCCGATGGCAAAGAGCAATAATGCGACACCCAACTCAGCGATATTACTGATGGTTTCATTTTGTGCGGTTTCTGGACCAAAAGCATTGGGTCCTAAGACGAGACCAGCCAGCAAATATCCCAACACGGCGCTTTGGCCTAAGCGTTCGAAAACAACCCCAGCGACTAAGGCCGCGGCTAATAAGACTAAAATGCCACTCAAGACCGTCCAAAAATCCATTTAGGCACCTTTGCTTATGACATCGTTCTGTGATAAATGCCGTGTCTTCATAGGCGTCATTACCGACGATCCCACCAAGTAAGTATTGCCACACCGATACAAACACATGGTACAATCGCGATTAAAAAAGCGGCTAACCATAACAACATCGTATCGCTTGCATCAACGCGGAATACTTTTGTTTCGGCATCTGGAATTGCAGTGGCGCGATCGCGATGCAAGCACCAGCGAGCCGCATCAATTAACAAGGTCGCGTTAGCAAATTGACGTTGTGCTAAGACACCATCACTTGCCGCTTGGCGACTGCCCCACACGGCTAATCGCGCACTGCGTTCATCGCGCACGCTGTCGGAACCAACGAGGGATTCAACCGCCCAACCTAAGGGTAAGGCAGGTTGCTGATCTAATTCCGCTGGCGCTAATAATGCCGCGGCACGTTCTTTTACCCACGAATCAGCGGGGGCACTCTGTAATAAAATAGCGGAATTGAAGGGCTGCGTTCCCAACGTGGCATAGGCGCTTTGTAAGCGCTGACGCGTGGCATCGTCGAATGACTTTGGTTGTAATAATTGCACAGGTGATGACCACGGACTTAAAATACTTTGCCCGCTGGTGAGCGCGCGTTGCGTGGCTGCGTGTTGGGGATTCATAAGTTCGCCGGATAATAATAAATTGTGATGCGGAAATGCCGCATTCTGACCAACTAAATGTTGGCGCATGCTGACCACAATGCGTGGCGGTAAACTTGTCGCGGCGGGCGATAGGATCGTGGTAAAATCTCCAGTGCCGTTCAGTACCGTTGGTAATTCCGCTGGCAGGGATGGTCCCATTAATATGCCACGGCCACGTAACAGCGCGCCAAGATCACTGGGCATGCGATCATCGCCTAGAATTAACGCTGCCCCGCCGTCAGCGAGGTGTGTTTTCACCAACGCGAGGTCAGAACCTAAGGGCGTCGTGGCTCCGGCAATTAATAATAAAGAAGCGGCTTCAATTTTCCCATCTCGAGCGAGTTCGCTGAGATGAACGCGAAAACCAGCTAATTCGAGCGAGCGTATGAGATCATCGGCGCCATCATCAGCGCCACCTTTGGGGCGTAGTTCACCATGGCCTTGCAGGAAACTGATTAAAGGTGGCTTGGATTCGGCTAATGAAATTAACGCCCCACCAATTTCACGTTGCAAGACAAAACGAGTTGCGGGATTTACAGGAATATGAAAGGCACGCTTATTGGCAGGGCGCACGACATATATGGCTGGTATAGACGCTTGACCATACGTCGTTTCAAAGGCGGCCAACGTGGGTTTGTGTAATAGTGGATCAATATGACGGAGACGAATCTGTGGCGATTGCTGTGCAATAATACGTAGGCCGTCCATGATCGGCTTAGCGCGATCATCCACCTCAATGGGCCAAATGCTGACTAATTCAATGGGGTCTTGTTGTTGTGCCAGCAACGTGACTAATGCGGGAGATAATGAAAAGCGGTGATCCGCGCTCCAATCCCAGGTAATTTTGCTGCGATCAGCCGCCGCCACGATTAACGCCAACACCACCATGATTAATAACGTGTGGCCACCTAATCGGCCAAGACGCGCGCGCCACGAGGCCACCTGTTTGACGGAGTCAGCCATGCAGCCTCCGAGCCATCAAGGCACTATGCGCCATCAACAAACAACTGGCGGTAACGGCGAAGAAATACAACATATTCCCCAGGTGCATATCGCCGCGAAAGAATGGTTCGAGTCTCGCTCCCAGGCCAATAGCCTGTCCACCATAATACAGCCAAGAATCGCGTGGCGCGACGCCCATTAATAAGAGAACGGCAATAACGGCAAAAGTAATCACATAGGCGGCAATGGGACTGTCGACTAATAAGCTAATCCACACACCCAACGCGGCGAGCATGCTGAGTAATAAAAATAACCCGACATAGCCAGCGGCTAATTGCGGCACATCAACGGCGCTGATGAGTAATAAGGAGAGCGGTTGGAGCACGGTGGCGAGTAATAACGATGACAGCACCAACAGGGCGGAAAGGAATTTACCCAAAATTAAATGATGTTCTCGAATCGGAACCGTTAGCAGTAATTGCATGGTCCCTTGCTGGCGCTCTTGTGCGAAACTCGTCATGGTAATGGCTGGTGCCAGTAGGGCGAGAAATAACACACCTAAATTAAGTGATTCGACGAATAATGGTTGGTCAGCACCCGCTGTTCCATGTACGGCTTCTAACGTGCGTACGAATAAGCCATTGGTTAATAAGGTCCAACACGCCAACACCAACCACGCTAAAGGCGAGGTGAAAGCAGCGACCAGATCACGGCGGGCGATGGACCAGGTGGGCATTAGATACTTACGTCCGGACTTCCGGACTCAAAAAAAGGACTTCCGGACATTGGTATGGGCCCATTTAATTCCCCTTCCCTGGCATCATCGTTTCAACCCAACGACCAATCAAATCCATTTCCATATTAACAGGAACGCCTGGACGTAGGCCGCCGAGAGTGGTCTGGGTGAGCGTATGCGGAATAACGGCGATCGAGCAGCGAGCGCCGGTGCAGTCCCAGGTCGTTAGGCTAATGCCATCAATGGTAATCGAACCTTTTTCAACCACGCGCACGGATTTATCATCAGGTAGGACAAAGGTGAAACGTTCGCTGTCACCATCGCGGCGGCGATCTAATAACCGGCCCACACCATCAACATGGCCACTGACCAAATGGCCACCTAATCGTTGGCCAAAGGTCAGTGCACGTTCCATATTAATTCGACGTCCAATCTGCCAACCCGCGATCGTCGTTTTGCGCTTGGTTTCTAAGCTCACATCAAAGCGCGCCGTGGTTCCACTCAACGTCGCGATGGTCAGGCAAATCCCATTAATGGCGATACTGTCACCTAATTTCGCATCGTTAGCGAGCGGACCAAGGTCTAGCGTTAACACCGTGCCTTGGTGACCATGCTCAATGGCGGTTATGGTTGTGAGGTGCTCAATGATGCCGGTGAACATATCGACATGAGACGTGCTGGAGTGGAGTGAGGCAAGAGGCAACGCGCGGTTGACCATGCGCTCGTTGCACGCTGCCTGTCAGACCAAAGCACATCCGCCCTTCTCATCCCGCAATCCGCGCGCAGGCTATCCGTGCAATGCAAGACCAGACCTGGCAGGAACGCTTAGCGAAAGTGTATGGCGATTTGGCAGGGACTACGCTGTCATTTGCGCATCATTATCAAGCTAGCCGCCCCGACGAAACGAACGTAATAACTCGC
>CANETI010000196.1 GCA_947440715.1 Planctomycetota bacterium
GAATTCCGCGCACATTACGCCGGATTCTTTGACCCAGGCTGGGGCGTATTCGGAGACGATCTGCGAGGCGCCCGTGCCGTCTTAGAGGTGCGCCCCCATCAAGACGATCTCATCCTACGCCACGGCCAGCCCATTTGCGCCATGGCGTATGAAACCCTTGTGAAACCGTGTAGTCGCCTCTACGGCATTTGCGGTAATAATTACGCAAACCAAGACGGCCCACGGTTGTCGAAGCATTTTATTTAAAACATGTTTACCACACCGCGTGGCACATACAGCCAGTGGTTTCAGCCAAAGAAGCATGGAAATATTGCCCCAGTGGCGACCTTGCGCGCCATGACTACTGGACGCACCGTCCTTTCTTGCCTGCTCTGTCTCTTGCTCATTGGCGGACATTGGGGCTTTTTGCAGGTCATCGCCTGGACCGGCATGGTGATTGACTATTCACACCACATGTCCGTTCCAACCGCCGTGGTTAAAGCGCTTGATGGCAATGATCCTTGTGCCTTGTGTAAAACGATTTCCGCGGCCACCGCCAACGACCAACGTGATTCCGCCATCCCATTTCAAAGCCTGATAAAAATTGCCAAGGCCGACGCCGTTTTAGCTCCGCACCACATCACCACCATAAATCCAGTCGTGTGTCAACAGTTCACCAGTGCTCCAGCTATTCCCCCGCACAGTTTTCGTGGGGAACCACCACAGCGCCCACCGATTATCATCAGCTAAATAGCGCTACGCCGTACCCAACAAAAGCCTGTCTTTTTGTTGTCTTTACGTGCACCGCACCGCTGAGCCACACCTGAATTATTTTAGGTCGTGCCATCACTCGTCCTCGTTGCGTTGTCACGCAATGATGATCGACCAGTGATGAATAATCACATGACCGCGCCTGCGCGGCTATCCCTTAAAATCGAAAAAACATGAAAAACACCCACGTATTCCGTCCCATTTGCTTGGTCGCGTCTTTAGCGGCCTTGCTGCCACACACCTATGGCGCTGATCCTAAACCTGCTGCTGAAGTCGTTACGGTCACGACTAACCGTGATGCGCCGCTGACAACATCCACCACCGCTCAAGCCAAAGCTGATTTAGCCACCGTCCCAGGCGGCGCCTCCGTGGTCGATACCACCTCATACCAAGCCGGGCGCGCTTCAACGTATCGCGACATGTTGGGTTGGACTCCAGGTGTTACCGTACAACCACGCTTTGGTGCAGAAGAATCACGCCTGTCCATTCGTGGTTCGGGCGTGCAACGCACCTTTCATATGCGTGGCATTATGTTGCTGCAAGATGGCTTCGCCTTGAATCAAGCGGATGGCGCTGGCGATTTTCAAGCGATTGAACCAAGTGCACTCGAACACATCGATATTTATCGCGGCGCAAATGCGCTCCAATATGGTTCGGCCACTTTAGGTGGGGCAATTAATTTTGTTAGTCCCACTGGGCGCACCGCACCATTGGCCGATTTGCGTTTTGAAGGCGGTAGCTTTGGTTACGTACGTGGCTTAGCAGCAACCGGAGGTCAAATTGGCGATGCCGATTATTATATCTCCGCCAGCGGTTTCCGCCAAGATGGTTATCGTGATCACAGCGAGCAAGCAGCCGTACGCGTCAGTGGTAATCTTGGTTATCGTTTTACGGATAACGTGGAAAACCGCCTGTATTATTCGCTTAGCAACAGTGAATCTGAATTGCCCGGTAATTTGACTAAAACCGAATATGAAGCCAACGACAGGCAAGCTGCGTTGGGAAATAAAACTGGTGATCAAAAGCGCGACTACCCTCTCTATCGACTAGCGGATGTGCTCGCGGTTACCTGGGGAACGGAAAAAATAGAAGTCGGGTTGTCATGGACCAATAAAGATTTGTTCCATCCGATTTTCCAAGTTATTGATCAGTATTCTGAGGATTTTGCTGGCATGGCACGTTTCGTCAGCGCAGCACCCATCGCTGGTTTTGCTAATCGCTTTACCGTCGGCATTAATTCGGCCATTGGCTATACCAACGATGATCGCTTCACCAATGTCGGTGGTCAGCCGACGGTTCTGCAATCTAGTGCTGATTTGACAGCAACCACCACCAATCTTTATGCCGAAGACCAGTTCCATCTCAATACCAGTTGGGCTGTCATTCTTGGCTTACAACTCACGAAGGCAGAACGTGAATACGATGATCAATTCTTAACGAATGGTGATCAATCTGGCTCAGTCGACTATGACGCCGCCAATCCGAAATTTGGCATCTTATGGCAAGCCTGTAAAGAAACCCAGGTTTACGCCAATATCAGTCGAAGTTATGAACCGCCAAGTTTCGGTGAATTAGGATTGGTCAATAATGCCTTTCCCACCGATCTCCAAGCACAGTCGGCCTGGACCGCTGAACTCGGTACGCGTGGCGGAAACAGCGACGCGTCCTGGGAGCTATCACTCTATCACGCTTGGGTGCATGATGAATTATTATCCTACGATCTTGGTGGCGGCAACCAACGCACCATTAACGCGGATAAAACTACACATCTCGGTGTTGAGGCGGGAGCTGACATCACGCTAATCAAAAATACGTTAGTCAAAGACGACAGCTTCATTTTGCGCCAGGTCTATAATTGGGGGCGCTTCACCTTTGATTCCGATCCCGTTTATGGCAACAATCAATTGCCCGGTCTACCCGAACATGCTTACCGGGTAGAATTAGTCTGGTCCTATCATGGCTGGTATGTTGCCCCTGGTTTAGAATGGCAAAGCGGGTTTGCGATGAATTACGCCAATACGGTCGAAAATGACAGCTTCGCCCTGCTTGGCGCACGCGCCGGTTATCAAACGGCGAAAGGATTTTCAATTTATATCGAAGGTCGCAACCTGACTGACCAACGCCACTCACCAACCACCGGCATAGCCAATCCCTCACCCGTCGTCGCAGATGCCAACGAAGCCTTATATCTTCCTGGCGATGGCCTGTCAGTCTACAGCGGCGTCCAATGGATTTACTAATGCGTCTACTTGCCTTATTATTATTGGCTGTCGCTATCAACGCTGGCGAACACAACCACCCCGTCGGTGTAACCGACGGAATAGCGTCGCTGGATGTCAGTGCTGATGGAAAAATGATCCATCAATTAACGGCAGCCGCCAAACCCATGTCGCCGATGCAAATCCACTATCGTCGTTCGGACGATAGTGGCAGCACGTGGAGTACGGCGACCATTATCTCCACTGGCATGGCTCCACATAAACCGAACCGCACAGCGGATATCCAAATCGCCGCGCACGGTGACCAATTACTTGCCGCGTGGTCCGTCGCTGGCACGGGATTCATGGGATCTGGTCCATTAACGACAGCCATTAGTCATGATGGAGGTCGCAGTTGGAGCGCTGGAGCCAATCCCGCTGACGATAACAGTATGGGCGGTCACAGTTTCGTCGATCTCGCCGTTGATGGCAGCGGCCGCTTCCACGCGGCATGGTTGGATAATCGCAGTGGAAAACAGGGACTCATTTACAGTAACAGCGACGACGGCGGACGCTCTTGGGCAGCTAATCGCATCTTAGACCCCACCACCTGTGAATGCTGTTGGAATACGCTGTTTGCCCACGGAAATCAGGTGCACGTACTGTTCCGCGCCAGCAGTCCGCGCGACATGCGCTTATTTTCTTCACCAGATCGCGGCGCAACATTCTCTCCTGCAACGACGGTCGGCGCGTTCAATTGGAACATACAAGCCTGTCCCCATGTTGGTGGAGACTTAACCACTAACGGCACCGCGCTACACGCGGTGGTGTGGACTGGTGCTGACAGCAAAACCGGTGTTTACCACCTGCACAGCCAAGATCACGGGGCCACGTGGTCCGAACCACACCCGTTCCCAATTCCCCGCGCCCGCCAAGTGACCGTCGCTGCGCATCAACAACGAGTCATCGTGTGCACCACCGCCGATGACGGCAGCGGCAACGCGATTTGGCAACAAACATCAGAGGACAACGGACAGACGTGGTTATTGCCAGAGCGGATTTCCGGTATTGATACCGAAGTCGCTCATCCAAAAGCCGTCACCACCACGGACGGAATTCGTATTTTTTGGACGCAGCGAAAGACGGATGAAGCGTGGACGGTGGAGCAGGCGCTTTTTTAAAATGGTCCGCTTTTTTTGGGACTGGTCCGATGTCCGATGTCTTGCGTGATCCAATAATTAAAACTACGGACGATTTATTGTACGGCTGCAGAAAGGCTGGGGCCATTTACATTTCCACTGATGCCCATGAATAATATGGCTCCAGCCTTTGTGCAGCTAATAAGAGAGCGTCCGTAAATACTCAGAAATTCGAACGCGCAGGACATCGGACATCGGACATCGGACCAGTCCCAAATCAGACTCGTCCAAAATATAGTCGTCAAATCAAACACCGCTCCCAGCAAACAAACCCTTGCTCTACCCTCAAGCGGACCCAATGATTCGCCGCTATGACCATTTCGTTGACCAATGATGTTAACAACGTTGTACCAGCGAAACCATTCACTGCTGATCATACGATGGTCGTGTCACAGCCACTGATACCAACCGTTTTGCCAGGCGTGTACACCATCGGACTGTGATCCCATGACTGATACCATGCCGCTGAGGAGCTCCCCATGTCCACCAATGCCAGTCAACCATCCGCCGCCAACGATACCGCTGTCAGCGACACCAAGCTCATCGCCGAAGCGCAAGTTGCATTCGCGAAAATTCGTGCCGAGTTGGCCAAGGTCATCGTTGGCCAGGACACCGTCATTGAAGAATTGCTGATCGCCATCTTTGCCCGTGGCCATTGCATGTTAGAAGGTGTGCCTGGACTGGCCAAGACTCTGCTTATTTCAACCTTAGCTAAATCTTTGCAGTTGTCCTTCAAGCGCGTGCAGTTCACGCCTGACTTAATGCCATCGGACATCGTCGGCACAGAAGTGCTGCAAGAAGATCCCGTGACGAAGACGCGCGTGTTTAAGTTCCTGAAAGGTCCAATTTTTGCCAATATCGTTTTGGCTGACGAAATTAATCGTACGCCACCGAAAACCCAAGCGGCGCTGCTCGAAGCTATGCAGGAAAAGAAAGTCTCAGTCGGTAACGAAGAGCATAAACTCGACCAACCCTTTTTCGTGCTCGCGACCCAAAATCCCATCGACCAGGAAGGGACTTATCCTTTACCTGAAGCGCAACTTGACCGCTTTATTTTTAAAATCTTCGTCAATTACCCAAGCGACAGCGAAGAACTCGAAGTCATGCGCCGCGTTGCCAGTCCACAAATGGCACAGAATGAAAAAGATGTGCACCAAATATTGAATGGCGCGCAAATTATGGCATTCCAACAATTAGTTTTACGCGTGCCCGTTGCCGAC
>CANETI010000197.1 GCA_947440715.1 Planctomycetota bacterium
GTCTGTGAATGCATCTTGTCCGGTGGTTATTGGTAACCAGGTATTAGTGACATCCAGTTATCAGACGGGTGCGGCGTTATTGAACGTTGGCGCTGACATGCAGGCAACGACCGCGTGGATTAGCAAGGATTTTGGTGTGCACTTTGCCACGCCGATTCATCGCGATGGTTATCTGTATTCATTCGCGGGACGTAATCATCCGGATGTGGAAATGACCTGCATCGAACTATCGAGTGGTAAAGTCATGTGGAGCGAACAGCCGCAGTGGAAAGATGTGATGGAGCAAAAAACAGGACCCGCGCGCGAAGTCACTATGTCACCGTTTCGCGGACAATTTGTGTTAGCCGAGGGCCGCTTCGTGTGCTTGGGCGAAGAAGGACATCTGTTGTGTTACGATTTGGCTCCGACGGGTTTTAAAGAATTACATCGTGCGTGGATCATCAAGGCGTCAGAAAGTTGGACTCCGCCGGTGATTAGCCACGGTCTGTTGTATTTGTGCCAAAATCAGCGCGGTCAGGATGGCAGCCCCGCGCGACTGCTGTGTTACGATTTGCGTGGGAAATAAGTGCCTTTAGTTAGATTATACGCCATCTGGTTCTAGAACTTGCTGTATACTGTGCGAATTGAGGGATGTTTTATCAACGAAACCTCATTTGTGAGTATTTATACCTATGCATGTGCGATTACTGATTTTCCTACTTTGCACGGTCGCGGCTGCGGCTGATAGCAGCCCTGAGATGGATTTTTTTGAGAAAAAAATTCGTCCGGTGTTGGCCGAAAAATGCTACAGCTGCCATTCGGTTGAGGCGGAAGGACGCAAGAAATTAAAAGGCGCGTTATACCTCGACAGTAAAGCGGGAACATTAAAGGGCGGCGAAGATGGTCCGGCAGTGGTGCCTGGGGATTTAGACAAAAGTTTGCTGATTAAAGGAATCCGCTATCACAAAGATTTGGAAATGCCGCCAAAGGAAAAATTGCCTGACCACGTCATCGCCGATTTTGAAGGCTGGGTAAAAATGGGGGCCCCGGATCCGCGCGTAGGTGATCAGGCCCCGAAGGCTGGTGCGGCGATTGCCGAACAAACGAAAACTCATTGGTCATTTCAACCGGTGGTGTCAGTCAATATCCCGAGCGTGAAACAAGCGGGGTGGGTAAAAAATGACCTGGATAAATTTATTCTAGAAAAATTGGAAGTAGCCAAAATAGCGCCCGCTGCACAAGCCGATAAATATGCGTTATTGCGTCGAGCCACTATGGATCTCACGGGATTGCCAGCCAGCGCCGAAGAAGTCGCCGCGTTTATTGCAGATACCTCGCCACAAGCCTTCGCCAAAGTCATTGATCGTTTATTAGCATCTCCTGCCTACGGAGAACGTTGGGGACGGCATTGGTTGGATGTCGCGCGTTACGCCGATACCAAAGGATATGTGTTTCAGGAAGATCGCAGTTATCCATATGCTTACACGTATCGTGATTGGGTGGTTCAAGCATTAAATGACGACCTGCCTTATGATCGCTTTCTCCAATTACAAATTGCCGCTGATCGTTTAGTTGATGATAACAATAAAAAAGACTTAGCGGCTATGGCCTTTATGACCGTTGGTCGTCGGTTCATCAATAATATTAATGATATTATTGACGACCGTATCGATGTGTTGGGTCGTGGCATATTGGGTATGACTATTTCTTGTTCCCGTTGTCACGATCACAAATACGACCCCATTCCGACTAAGGATTATTACGCCCTCTATGGTGTGTATGCCTCGAGTGAAGAACCTAATCAATTACCAATAATAGGTACGGCATCGGATCCGCAGGCAACTAAGGCCTTTGATGAGGAATTTGCCAAGCGCGAGAAAGCCCGCGATGATTATAAGAATAAGGCATATACCGAAAGCATTACCGAGTTACGAACCGTTGACGTGTTGGCAAAATATTTATTGGCTGGTTGGGATTCACTGGATAAAGACGGCAAGGTGACGGATGAAATTGCCGGTCAACGTACGTTAGAAAAGTCGATGGTACAACGTTGGAAGGATTATCTAAAAAAGATAAAGCTTGAGGATCCTGTATTTGGTCCGTGGCGTTCGTTGGCTGGAACCAGCGAACAGGATTTCCCAAGTAAAGCGGCAGAGTTATTTGCGACAGTTTTTGCGACGAACGGGGATAAAATTAATCCCTTAGTGTTGCAGGCGCTGAAAGACAGTAAACCGGATAAAGCGGAAATAGTCGCCAAACAATTAGCCGCACTCATTGTGGCTCATGATGGTGATCAACCACATGACGAAGCACACAAAGAGCAATTACGACTAGTTCTACGTGGCCCTAATACGCCGACAAATGTCCCTATTGATCGCATAAACACGGTTATTTCGCGTAAGCAAGAAGAAGAAATTAGCAAGCTACAACGCAAAATTGATGAATTACCCAACTCGCATCCTGGAGCACCGCCGCGCGCTATGGTCCTTAATGATCGCGCTAAACCACATAACGTGAAGGTTTTCGTGCGAGGTCAGCAAGGCAATGATGGCGAAGAAGCGCCACGCGGTTTCCTTAGTTTTATTGCAGGTAAAGAGGCCAAACCATTTAGCGACGGCAGCGGGCGTTTAGAATTAGCACGAGCCATTACCGATCACAAAAATCCACTGACCGCGCGCGTGATCGTGAACCGTGTATGGACCTGGCATTTTGGTGGCGGCATTGTGCGCACACCCAGCGATTTTGGTTTACGTACGGCCGCCCCCGTGCATCAGGCGTTGCTCGATTGGATGACCACACGATTTCTCGCTGAGGGTTGGTCGCTGAAAAAACTACATCGTTTAATAATGTTGTCGGCCACGTATCAGCAAACGTCGATGGCTTCAACGACAGCGATGCGTCTTGATCCAGAAAATATCCTGTGGACACGTTTTCCTCGGCAGCGTTTAGATTTGGAAGCGTTGCGTGATTCAGCTTTAGCAGTGAGTGGTCGATTGGATCGCTCTATTGGTGGACGTCCGGTGGAATTTGAAAAGCAGGCAACCACCAACCGCCGTACACTTTATTTAGAAATTGATCGGCAAAATCTCCCAGGGATGTTCCGGGCTTTTGATTTTGCCAGTCCAGATGCGCACACGCCCGTGCGTTATCACACCACGGTGCCGCAACAGGCGTTGTTTTTGATGAATAATCAATTCATGGTTGAACAGGCACGCGCGCTAACGAAGAAAACAGAAAAGATTACGAATCCCGAACAGCGTGCGCAGCAATTATATAAAGATATTTACGCCCGTGCCGCATCCGAAGCCGAGATAAAACGGGCGGCAGAATTCGTGCGCGTGGCCGGCACTTTGCCTGCACAAGATAATGAAACACCGATTTGGTCATATGGTTACGGTACATTTAATCCTAAAGATAAGGGACTGTCGTCGTTCACTGCTTTGCCGCATTTTGAGAAATCGGTGTGGCAAGGCGGCGAGAAATTACCTGATCCCAAATTGACCTGGGCCTCCCTGACGAAAAATGGTGGTCATCCTGGCAATACGCATGAATTAGCAGTGGTGCGACGCTTTAGCGCCCCAGCCGCGGGCAATTATCGCGTGGAAGGAGAATTACGCCATAAAAGCAAAAATGGAGATGGAGTCCTTGGGCTGGTAGTGGTTGACGGAAAAGCAGTTGCTGATTGGCTGGTCAAACATGGTGACACAAAAACAACAGCCGATGGTATTCGTTTACAAACCGGACAAACCATCGACTTCGTGGTCGATAATAATGGTGATAGTAATAGTGATAGTTTCGAATGGTCACCAACGGTCGTGGCCGTAGATGCGGGTCGTGTGTGGTCGGCAGAGTCTGGTTTCAGTGGCCCAATAACGCACCTGGAACCACTGGGGGTTTGGGATCGACTCGCTCAAGCGTTGCTGCTCAGTAACGAATTCGCATTTACTGATTGATAGATAAAGGACTGACATGTTTACACCAACTCGTCGACAATTGCTTGCTCGCACTGGCATGGGCTTTGGCGCTTTGGCGCTCGGCCCGCTGTTACAGGGTAGTTTATTGGCTGATGAAGGCGCTCCGGTTGCTTTCCAAAATCTATTGCCGCGTCAACCGCACTTTCCCGTTAAAGCAAAACACATCATTCATATTTTCGCTAATGGTGGCGCGAGTCACATTGACACCTTTGATCCCAAGCCGTTATTGAACCAATATCACGGAAAAATGTTGCCGACTACCCTCAAGACTGAGCGTCCAACCGGTGCTGCACTCGGTTCACCTTTCGCCTTCAAGAAATACGGTAAAAGCGGCATCGAAGTCAGTGATATATTTAAAAATGTCGGTGAGTGCGTTGATGATTTATGCATTATTCGTTCGATGCACGCGGATGTACCCAATCACGAGCCATCGCTGTTATTATTAAATTGTGGCGACGCGCGACAGGTTCGCCCCAGCATGGGTTCTTGGATGACGTATGGGCTTGGTACCCTCAATCAAAACCTTCCAGGTTTTGTGGTGATGTGTCCTGGCGGTTATCCAATTCAAGAATCACAGAACTGGCAGGCAGGCTTTTTGCCAGGGATTTTCCAAGGCACGCACTTAGATACCAAACATTCCGACGTCGATAAATTGATCGAAAATGTGAAGCATCATTTTGGCTCATCAAAACAACAGCGAGCACAATTAGATTTATTACTACAAATGAACCAAGAGCATATCAAAGTTCGCCAACAGGATTCACATTTAGATGCTCGAATTCAATCGTTTGAGCTGGCATATCGCATGCAGATGGAAGCCAGTGATGTGTTTGATTTATCAAAAGAACCGAAGCATATCCTCGACATGTATGGTGAAGGTACCCAGGCCCGACAAATGTTATACGCCCGTCGTTTGGTGGAAAAAGGCGTACGTTTTGTCCAAGTTTGGCATGGTGAGGGGCAACCATGGGACAGTCATGATGATTTGGAGACGAACCACAAACGCTTAGCTAGGGAATGCGACCAACCGATAGCCGCCTTAATTAAAGATCTCAAACAACGTGGTTTGTTAGATGACACTTTAATTATTTGGAGTGGTGAATTTGGTCGTACGCCAGTGGTCGAAATGCCTAAGCCGGGTTCCAATGAGGGTAAAATTAATGGCCGCGATCATAACCATTGGGGATTTACCACGTGGTTAGCCGGTGGTGGCGTCAAAGGTGGTCACGTCCATGGCGCTACCGATGAGTTCGGTTTTAAGGCCGTTGATCAACCAGTGCATGTGCATGATCTCCAAGCGACTATCATGGCACTGATGGGCTTCGACCATGAACGCTTCACGTTTCGTTATGCTGGTCGCGATTTCCGTCTGACTGATGTGCATGGGAAAGTGGTTAAAAGTATTATCGCCTAA
>CANETI010000198.1 GCA_947440715.1 Planctomycetota bacterium
CTTTGTCTGCAATCGCACCGTTCTTATAATTCGCGAGGTTAAGATCGCCCTTTTGCTTTTCTGCGCCATGGCAGTCATAACAGTACATCTGCAAAAGCGGAATGATCTCTTGTTCGTATTGTTTATGGGCAGCCGAATTATCAGCGGCCTGTAGCGCACCGAATCCGAATGCTCCCGCTACGACAACCGCACCTGAGAGAGCGCACGACACCATCGACGACAGCGACTGAATCCACAGGGATTTCATCACGCGCGTAATTAGGCGGCTCAATGTGTGCACTTGCATTTGCATCGGCAACACTCTTCACCAATTTATTGATTTGACCACAGGAAAACATTCCTGACAGACCAATGTGATTAACCGTAAGTGAGTGTGTATGCCAATCTGTTACCACTTATCCCGCAAGGCTTTGAGCGTCTTATCAAGTAGGCTCAATCAGCTGCCAAAGGGCGCAAAACAGCGGCTTTCAGTAACTTTCCGCTCAGCGTTGAGCAAACCACGGTTGGCGGTGGCCGACTCTGCAAACAAATGGCGGTTGGCCCGCAAACATGTCACGGTAATTGATGATGCCTGTGTCCGTTATCCGCCATCGACGCGAATGCGATTGATGATCGGGAAGCGGCTATTCACTGCTGCTGGTCCCAACTATTGGTGCTCAAAGCCGGTCCAAGGTAATGGCACAATGCGACCGCTGCGATTTTCCATAAACGCACCGATCTCGTCCACCAACCAGCCAATCGTGTGCAATCGCTGACTAAATGGCCAAGCCAATTGCATCGTCGGCCATTGTTCCGGAGCCACTGCCACCAGCAGTTCAAAATCTTCGCCATCACAGCATGCGGCTTTAGTCTGATCGCTTAATTCTGGTACATCGTCGTGAATCGGCACTTGATCAGGTAGTAATAAAAAACCACACCCGCTCGCCGTCGCTAATTTTGCTGCATCCGCTGCTAATCCGTCGCTCAAGTCCATCATCGCATGCACATACGGACAGGCGGCTAACCATTGGCCTTCGGCGAAGCGCGGAATCGGACGTAAGTGACGACCCGAAGCAAGGCTGCCACCGAGCGGACCCGTCACGACTAATAAATCACCCGCCTGCGCACCGCTGCGAGTCACAAATCGTTTAGTTCCATGTGCGCCTGCGACCGCTTCGCCCCATACCGTGACCGTAATGACTAATTCTTCGCCGCCCGTGGTATCACCACCCAATAGTGGACAGTCATATTTTTTTAATACGGCTAATATTCCGTCCATAATGGCCGGTGCATCCCAACGACTGGGGCAACTCAATGCCACCACCGCACCAACAGGACGAGCCCCCATGGCAGCAATATCGCTCAGGGCTGCGCCAGCGGCTTTGCCACCGATCGCATCCGCCGCATCATTGGCGCGAAAATGACGACCTTCGACAACCGTGTCGGTACTCAAGCACGTTGGTCCACGTGGTGACCACACGCAACAATCATCTCCAATCCCAAGCGTCTCAGCCGGATCAGTGACCTGGGCGCGAACGTGTTTAATTAATTCGTTTTCACGCACGTTGAGGCCGCACGAATTGCCACATCAATGAGCTGCAGGTGCAGCTAATTCCCGGCGACGGCAGGCAATTGACTCACGCAATTCGTTGATGCGTCGTTCCAGTTCCGCAATTCGCGAACCAGCAACGGGGTACACGGGATGATGCATTTCATTCAGCGCCGACATTTGCGAGCGCATTTCATCGTTTAAGGATTCCAGTAAAGCATCACGATCAGGCGGGGTAGTCATGGGTCTGAGTGTCTATTTGGGTTCGTTAGATCAAAGGGGGATCTTTTTGAGGGGCTGGTCAGCCTCAAAAAACAAACGGCTGCGGCTCGCCTTCCGGTAACGTTAGGATTTCGACCCCGCGTTCCGTGACTAACAGCGTGTGTTCGAATTGCGCCGAGCGTTTGCCGTCCATCGTAACCGCCGTCCAACGGTCGTCCCACATCAAGTGACGCCAATCACCTTGATTAATCATCGGTTCAACGGTGAACACCATACCTGGGCGTAATTCGAACGTCTGTCCAGGGTCGAAATAATGCGGTACCTGCGGATCCATGTGAAACGTTTCGCCAATGCCATGTCCGACAAAGGCACGCACCACACCATATCCGTGTTCATCAGCGACCTCTTGAATGCCGCGTCCAATATCACAAATACGCGAACCGGGCTTCACCGTGCTAATTCCTCGCATCAGACACTCATGCGTCGTGGCAACTAATTTTTGTGACGCCGAATCGACTTTACCTACGAACACCGTCTCGGATAAATCGCCGTGCATGCCGTCGAGAAAAATAGTGACATCCAAATTGACAATATCGCCATCTTCCAATGCCCGCGAATCGGGAATGCCGTGGCAAATAACTTCATTGACCGAGGTACACAGCGATTTGGGATAACCGTGATAATTCAGTGTTGATGGATAACCATTGAGATTAATATACGCTTGATGAGTAATCGCATCTATGGCATCAGTCGTCACACCAGGGCGAATCGCTGCTTTTGCCACTTCTAATACTTGACGTGCCGCACGACAGGCGCGGCGCATACGCTCAATTTGATCCGAGTTTTTAATGATATTACGCACCCGTGAACCACTAGGTCGTCCCGTCAGGGCATAATCAGGACGAACAATATGTGCGGGCACCGTGCGGATGGGTGAAAGCTCACCCGGTTTAATTGAATTACTTTTGGCGTTTTTTGCCACAGGTGCATCTCCACCTAATTGTTTCATCAGGTCGCGGCTTTGATGACAACGCTTATATTTGCGACCACTACTGCACCAGCAGGGATCATTGGGACCGATTTTAGACACGTCACTCCTTTTTGACAGGCGGGAACGTAGCAAGGTCTCATGCTGATGCATCTAGTCATGCGGAGTGCGACTCTCTGCTGTATTTTGCTCTGCTCTTGTCTTGCCCCCTTCGTTGCTCGCCCACCATGGCGCGCCATGCGTACTACCATCACGACCAGCGATGCGCCGACGGCCATCGGTCCTTATTCACAAGCCGTTCGTTATCAGGGACTGTTATATTGTTCCGGTCAACTCGGTTTTAAGCCCAGCACCGGCGAGTTTGTTTCCAACGATACGGCCAAACAAGCTGAGCAAGCATTACGTAATTTGGAGGCGGTGTGCCGAGAAGCGGGCACCAGTTTAAACAAAGCCTTACGCTTGACGATCTACTTGATCGACTTGGCTGAGTTTCAGGCCGTCAATCAGGTCTATGCCACCTTTTTCGAGGCACCATTTCCAGCGCGCGCGACCGTGCAGGTTGCCGCCTTGCCAAAGGGTGGGCGAATAGAAATTGACGCTATTGTAGCACTGTAATGCTATCTCGCCCATCCTTCCGCAGACTGCCGAAGGATGTCATAACCAACCTCAACACACGCGCTTGCGCGGTGTACAACGTGGTGCGCTATCCTGCTCGGTTTTACGGGATAAGTGATGAGCAAGCATTTATGCGGAGTTCTTCATGACGGTTAGTCCTCATCAGTTCAATCAACGAACGATTTTTCAGGCGCTGATGGTCGTCGCGCTCTGCTCGAGCTCCGCCACCACTGCCGAGCAAGCGCTCCCAGGAGTCCACCCCTTATTCAGTGATCACATGGTGTTCCCACGCGACATCGCTGCACCAGTGTGGGGTTGGGCAAAACCTGGCAGCGAAGTCACCGTCCAGATGGGCGATAAAAACGAAAAAGCAAAAGCCGATAAATCAGGCCGCTGGCAGGTTAAAATTGGTCCCTTTGGTGCCGGTGGCCCACATACGCTCACCATCAGCGGCTCGATTAATGCCACGATTAATAACGTGCTTATTGGCGATGTGTGGCTGTGCTCTGGACAATCCAATATGGAATGGGGCGTTGCCAGCTCTCACGATGCGGACAAAGAAATTGCCGCTGCCAATCATCCAAATATTCGTTTATTCCAAGTGCCGAAACTAATCTCACTGCATCCAGAAGACGTCGTTAACAGTAAATGGGCCGCCTGTTCCCCCGACACGATTAAATCATTTAGCGCCGTTGGTTATTATTTCGGACGTACTTTACACCAAGATCTCAATGTTCCCATCGGTTTAATTAATAGTTCGTGGGGTGGCACGGTAGCCGAAGCCTGGACCAGCGCCAAAGCACTGCGAACCATGGACGATTTTAAAGGTCCCGTTCATGATGTCGAACGCATGAGTAAAAATGGACAGGTCGATTTTGATCAGGAAATGACAAAGTGGTGGAAACATAATGACCCCGGGTCAAATAATGGCCTTGGCTTTGCTGATCCAGCCCTGGATGTTGGTGGCTGGAAAACCATGGCTCAGCCGGGCGCGTGGGAAAATTTGGGGCTACCTGATTTTGACGGCATCGTGTGGCTACGCCGCGATTTTGAACTAACAGAAGAACAGCTCGGTAAAGATTTGATGCTACACCTCGGCCCGATCGATGATCGTGATACAACCTGGGTTAATGGCTCAAAAGTCGGCGAGGCGAATCAGTGGGATGTGCAACGAGTCTACAAAGTCCCACGGAAATTACTGAAGACTGGCCGCAATACCGTCACCATTCGTATTTTAGATACCGGCGGCAATGGTGGACTTTATGGTAATCCCGATCAGCTAAAATTGGTACGCGAAGGCAAAGATTTATTACGTCTCGATGGTGAATGGCGCTATCAAGCCTCAGCCGTACTGAAAGATATGACGACACCACCGCAACGACTTGATGGCAATCCTAATGTGCCAACCGTGTTGTCGAACGGTATGATTGCCTGTCTCGAACCTTTTGCCATCAAAGGTGCAGTCTGGTATCAAGGTGAATCGAATGCCGGTCGCCCAGGGCAATACCGTCAACTTTTACCAACCATGATCAGCGATTGGCGTAAACGCTTTGAAGTGGGCGATTTTCCCTTCTATATCGTACAACTTGCTAATTTCATGGATACCACCAGCGATCCGGTGCAATCTGGATGGGCAGAACTACGAGAAGCACAATTGTTGACAGCCATGAATACACCGAATTGCGGTGTCGCCGTGAGCATCGATATTGGCGATGCAAAAGATATTCATCCACGCAATAAACAAGACGTCGGTCGCCGTTTAGCCCTCCAGGCATTACACAAAACTTATGGTAAAAATATCGTCTATGAAGGCCCGCGTTACAAAGCGATCACCATTGATGGCGATAAAATCCGCGTTCAATTTGATAGCATCGGCGGCGGTTTGATGGTGCGTGGTGATCAATTAACCGGATTCGCCATCGCTGGTGCTGACGGTAAATTTTCCCATGCCAAAGCGCTTATTGATGGTGACAGCATTGTTGTCAGCGCAGACGGA
>CANETI010000199.1 GCA_947440715.1 Planctomycetota bacterium
AACTCCGACTATCGGGATTCTTAACTTAGGCGCATCGCTGGATATTAAACCGTACATCAGCGCTGATGGTAAATATGTGACGATGGAATTCCGTCCAGCCTTGGTCTCTTTGGAACAGTTATTAACCGAAACGATTTCGGTCCCGCGTTTTTATCCGACCGGTCAAGTTCCAGGTGTGAACGGTGGGCTTCCCACGATTACCGGTCAGGTCGTTATTAATAATTTTGGATTAGAGCTACCTAATGTCTTGGTGCGCGAAGTTTCCACCAATATTACCATTCCTGATGGTGGTACCATTTTAGTCGGCGGCTTTGGTCGTCTGGCAGAACAACAAACTTCATCACATATCCCATTTCTTGGCCATATCCCATTTTTGGGGCGGCTTTTCGGCAAACGCGGTCGTTATAGCGACCGTTACCAGCTCTACTTGCTGGCCGATGTCAACATTATCAACTACGCTGAACTGGAGGCGAAACTGTGAATACTCATCACATAGCCCACACCACCCGGATGACTGCCTTGACGGCCACCATGCTGGCTTTGTCAGGCTTGGCTTGGTCGGAAGATCAAAAGCCGGCGACGGCTGCTGATCAAGCGTTGAAAGAATACGCTGAAACGGGTGGCGCAGAGCGTCAGGGTGCTGCCGCTGCGGCCAATTATTATTATGACCTAGGCATGAAGGCGATGGCAGAGGGACGCATGGATGATGCGATCCGCAATTTGACCATTGCCGTCGATTGGCAGCCAAACGAACCAAATTATCGCAAGGCCCTTGATCAAGCGCAGGCTATTGCCGGCGTTAGTCGCGATCCACGCACGGTACAGATCAACCGCACGGCGGATGAACTTAACGTCAAACAGCAGCAGCTGAAAGTGGAAGCGACCGCGAAGAAAGACGATGGTAAACGGGCCTTGGATGCCGGTGATTTTGCCGAAGCAGAACGTGATTTTAGCTTGGCGTTGACGCGCTTAGAAAGTCTTCCTTACGCTGATCCGAGCCATGAGGCAGAGCAGCGTGAAGTAGAGAAGTTGATGGGAATTGCGCGCGAACGTCGCCAGCAACAAGAATTAAAAGACGCGGCATCGCGCAACAATCAAGCGCTCGATCGTCAAAAATCCCTGCGTGATATTGGATTGCAAATCGAACGTGATCGTATTGATGCGATGTTAAAGCGCTCACAAAAAGCGCGTGAACGTCGTGATTATGACGACGCTATTTTGCTGTGCGAGCAAGTCCTTAAAATTAACCGCGCAGAAGATCGTGCTCATAGTTTGTTGATTAAATGCCGTCGTGAACGTCATGTTTATCTGCGCCAAATCACGGCAGACCGTTGGGATGAAGAGCATAAATTGCTGAGTGAGTCCATTCGCACAGCGATGTTGCCACAACTTGAGCTCATTACGTATTCGCCAGAATGGCCTGAAATTGACGCTCGTCGTAGTGCCCCAGTCCAGGGTTTAGAAGAGCAAAACGAAACGTGGCGCAAAGAAATTAACAATCAATTAGAGCAAGAAGTCACGCTCGACTTTCAAGATACTGACTTGGTTGACGTCATCGATTTCTTACAGCGCATCACCAGTGTGAATATTGTTTTAGATCCGCAGGTCATCGCAGCGGCTCCGCCACCCGTCACGCTACGTGTTGAAGCAATGAAGCTGCGCTTCGTCTTTGACTTCATCATGAAATTAACTGGTTTAAATTATACGTTGCGTGATGAAGCAATCTTCGTTTCAAACGCGGCTGGTTTACGCGGCGATGTGTTCATGAAATTGTATGACATTCGCGATTTGACCCATGCCATGGCCAGTTTCCCTGGTCCAGATCTGGATATTCCAGAACCAGGCGGTGTGGGATCGCGGTTACTGCCGCCGATTGAACCAGAATCATCACCCGAAATTAACGAATTTATTGAAATTATTTCAACGGTCGTGTCGCCAGCGACGTGGACCAATGAAGGTGTCGCCATTGAAGAATATAATGGTTCCATGGTCGTTACTCAAACCACGGATGTTCACAAACAAATAGAAGATTTATTACGCACCCTGCGTAATCAAAAAGGCACGCAGATTCATGTGAAGGTGAAATTCCTCACCATTGAAAATAGCTTGTTGGAAGAAATTGGCGTCAATTGGCAAAACTTCACCAATCCGGGTATTCAAAATTTACCGTCGACTGGTATGACGGGTAACTCCGTTACCATGCCACCGTTGGCGCCTATTCCGAACTCTGCACCAGCAGCACCACAGCCTCGAGGAGCTTTCTGGGGCAATGATAATGTTGTTTCTGCTGCCAATGTTAATAATTCATTGATGACTTACGCGACGGCCAATTCGCTCAATGATGCTTCTGGTGGGCTCACGTTTAAATCTCAATATTGGCGTGTAGCGGATGATTTTTATGTGTCGGCTATTTTAAGCGCCGTCGAAAAGACTCGTCGCGGCAATGTTACTTTTGAACCAGACGTGACGTTGTTTAATGGTCAACAGGCACATATCGTTCATATTAATCAGCAAGCGTATATTGCTGACTACGATGTGAACCAAGGACAGTACGATCCGATTGTGAGTACCTTGTCCTACGGCACGGTGTTAGACGTTCAGGCGATTGCCTCTGCAGATAAAAAATACATCACCTTGACTTTGCGTCCAACCAACGCCCGCGTGACCTCATGGCGTCGTTTCGGTCCTCCGTTGCCTGATGGCACCGGTCAAATTGGCGGTACGCCAATTGATAATACTGGTGTGGGTATTGCCGATGGTAATCCGTTATTGATTCCTGAGTTGGCCTACCAATCGGTTCGTACTTCGGTGACCATTCCGGATGGCGGATCGCTCTTGCTGGCTGGCATGACCAATGGCGAAAGCTCGCGTTCACATGCTGGTATTCCGTTCTTGAGCCACATCCCGTTCTTAGGCCGCTTGTTTAGCAGCAATGGACGCGTGGAAACAGAATTAAAGACGCTTATCTTGCTGCAAGCAGATGTCGTGATCTTTGAAGAGATTGAACGCAAGCTCTAAGCTTATCGTTCTCAGCGTAAAAGCTGATCGTTCGTTGAATGTTATAAAACACCCCAGGCTATGCCTGGGGTGTTTTCTTTTCGGGCTTAAGTCAGCAGGCGATCCGTCAGGTTTGGCCTCTGGTTCCGTTACGTTTGGTGAATAGTCTCCCGCCGCCATGAATGACAATAGCGACCAATACCGTGCAGCCCGTGCAGAAAAAGCAGCTCGCTTACGTGAGCTCGGCATTGATCCCTTCGGGAGCGAACCATTTGCCGTCACGCATAGCGTAGAAGCCGCACGCGCAATCTGCCCCGCTTATGAGGCGGCTGCCAATGAACAATTAAAAGGTGAACGTGTGGTCGTCGCCGGTCGCGTTGGTAATTTACGCACAGCGGGCAAATTATGGTTTGCTACTCTGTTTGATCGCAGTCGCGCAAACATTTATCGCCAACAACAATTATCAGATACGCCGGATATTGATGGCGCGGAAGCGAAAAAGTCCCGTGGTATTCAATTAATGCTCGACTTTAAAACGTTGGGTGAAAAACAATGGTCTGTCGTTTCATGCCTTGATTTAGCTGACTGGATTGGTGTCAGTGGGAAAATAGGTCGTAGTAAGCGGGGAGAAATTAGCATCTTTGTCGATACCCTGACGATATTAGGTAAGAGCATGTTGCCGCCGCCACATCAAGCAGGCGCTGATAGCGGTGAACTCTCAGCCGAAGTGCGCAGTCGGCAGCGATACCTCGATTTAATGATGTCTGATGCTAGTTTATCAACCTTTGTTTTACGTAGCAGATTAGTTTCCTCGATGCGTCGATTTTTTACCGATCGCCAATTCCTTGAAGTGGAAACGCCCATGATGCATCCCATTCCAGGGGGAGCGTCTGCGCGGCCATTTGTAACGCATCACAATGCGTTAGATTTAGATCTGTATATGCGCATAGCGCCAGAGCTCTATCTCAAGCGCCTAATAGTTGGCGGCATGGATCGCGTCTTTGAATTAAATCGCAATTTCCGCAATGAAGGAATAAGTCCCAGACACAATCCAGAATTTACCATGATTGAGTGGTATCAAGCCTACGCTGATCATCGTCAACTCATGGACCTCAGCGAAGAATTATTTCGCACATTAGCGGATGATGTGTTAGGAACACGAACCTTAAAATTTGGTGATTATACCATTGATTTAAATAAACCATTTCGCCGACTATCGTATTTAAAAGCATTTAAGGAATTGGGCGGATTGGATTATGACGATCAGGCTGTCGTAACGGCGAAAGCCCGTTCATTAGGTATTTCATTAGATAGTCACCCAACGTATGATCGGTTGGCAAATGCGGTGTGGGAAGAGGTGGTCGAACCGCATTTAATCGAACCGACCTTTATTACCGACCAGCCAACGTGGTTAACTCCGTTGTGCAAAGCTCACCCACAAAATCCACAGCAGACGATGCGCTTTGAATTGTTTATGGCGCGCATGGAAGTGGGAAATGCTTATAGCGAATTAAATGATCCAGACATACAGCGGCAGCGTTTCTCGCAGCAAGTGGCTGAAGCCACGGCCGCAGGCGATGAAGAAGCGGGTATCATCGCAGGCCAAATCGATCAAGATTATTGCACGGCTTTAGATTTTGGTTTGCCATTGTGTGGCGGCCAAGGGATCGGCATTGATCGCTTGGTCATGTTATTTGCTGGCCAGCAAAACATTCGCGATGTGATTTTGTTCCCAACGATGCGACCGCACTAGCGAATTAGGGCGAATGCAGACGGAATAAGGTCTGCAGGTGCATCAGAAGCCAGTAAATGGGACGTGTGTGAATGTCATAAATTGAGTTTGAGATTGAATTCAAAATAGCCGTGAACCTTTTTATCACTCGTCCGTTTACCCGCCGCTGAGCAGACCCAAGTGTTTGCTACACACGACTTTACGTAAACATGGATGGTGACACACAAAATGTCCACTACGAATCCAAAGCCTTTCCAGATCCAGGACCACTTTCCATACTCCGCCCCACCAAAACGAACCCCAACCATATCGTAGCGGTCGATCCCCGCTGGACAGGTTGCCAATCTTAGGGAGTCCCCATGCGTCGTTTCCTTAGCGTTTCAGCCCCGATACTTGCTCTATTGTGCTTGTTATCGGTCACTCAACTTAGTGCTGCCGACGCAGCTGCTGCAGGCAAGCAATTGAGTTTGCTTGATCTGTATATTTTGGCCGGTCCGGTCGAATATATTTTGACCGTGCTGTCATTGATCAGCTTCTCGCTATGTATCCAATGGACGCTCACGATTAAGCATGATGTGCTAATTCCAGAAGGTTTAGCAGATGAAATGCATAATATTA